>CP018628.1:4500000-4603334 GCA_002271215.1 Lelliottia jeotgali
TCGTGAAATCCATCGCTTCGGTAACTGCCTGCAAAAGCAGGACGGCGTGGAGACCTGGGATATTGACAGTCTGGAAGCGGAAATCCGCACCGGGCTGAACAAGGTCTGCGACGATGGGATTCTGATCGACAGCATCGGCATCGATACCTGGGGCGTCGATTTTGTCCTGCTGGATGCCAGCGGCGATCGCGTCGGCCTGCCCGTTGCCTATCGCGACAGCCGGACCGACGGCGTGATGGCCCGCGCTATTGAACAGCTCGGCAAAGCCGACATCTACGGGCGCAGCGGCATCCAGTTTTTGCCCTTTAATACTCTCTATCAGCTGCGCGCCCTGGTGGAACAGCAGCCGGAACTGGTGGCGAACGTCGCCCACGCCCTGCTGATCCCGGATTACTTCAGCTACCGCCTGACCGGGAAAATGAACTGGGAATACACCAACGCCACCACCACCCAACTGGTGAACATCAATTCCGATAACTGGGACGAAAACCTGCTCAACTGGACAGGCGCCTCCGCCAATTGGTTCGGCACGCCGACCCATCCCGGTAATGTGATCGGTCACTGGATTTGCCCGCAGAAGAATAAAATCCCGGTTGTCGCCGTGGCCAGCCACGATACTGCCAGCGCGGTGATTGCCTCGCCATTGGCCGACAAAGACGCGGCGTATCTCTCGTCCGGCACCTGGTCGCTGATGGGCTTTGAGAGCAAAACGCCCTACACCTGTGAAAAATCGCTGGCGGCGAACATCACCAACGAGGGTGGCGCGGAAGGCCGCTACCGGGTGCTGAAAAATATCATGGGGCTGTGGCTGCTCCAGCGAGTGCTGAAAGAGCAGAACATCACCGACCTGGCACGTCTGATTGCCGACACGGAAAAACTGCCAGCCTGCCGTTTCGTGATCAACCCGAACGACGACCGCTTTATCAATCCACACAACATGAGCGCTGAAATTCAGACAGCCTGCCGCGAGAGCGCGCAGCCCGTGCCGCAAACTCCGGCAGAGCTGGCACGCTGCATTTTCGACAGCCTCGCCCTGCTTTACGCCGATGTTCTGAACGAGCTGGCGACGCTGCGCGGTAAGCCATTTAGCCAGCTGCACATCGTTGGCGGCGGCTGTCAGAACCAGCTGCTGAACCAGCTTTGCGCCGACGCTTGCGGCATCACTGTGGTTGCCGGCCCTGTGGAGGCCTCGACGCTGGGCAATATCGGCATTCAGCTGATGACCCTGGACGAACTTTCCAACGTTGACGATTTCCGGGCGGTTGTGACCCACAACTACCCGCTCACCACTTTTACCCCTAATCCCTGCCATGAAATTGCCCGCTATCAGGCGCAGTTTCTGCAAAAACGACTGACAAAGGAGCTTTGCGCATGACCACTCAACTTGAACAAGCCTGGGAACTGGCTAAACAGCGTTTCGCCGCCGCGGGCGTGGATGTCGAAGAGGCGCTGCGTCAGCTCGATCGTCTGCCGGTCTCCATGCACTGCTGGCAAGGCGATGATGTCGCGGGTTTTGAAAACAGTGGCGGCGCGCTGACGGGCGGCATTCAGGCGACCGGCAATTATCCGGGTAAAGCGCGTAATGCCACCGAACTGCGCGCCGATCTGGAACTGGCCTTGAGTTTAATTCCTGGTCCAAAGCGCCTGAATCTGCACGCGATTTATCATGAAGCCATCGAGCCGGTCGCACGTAACGAAATCAAACCGGAACACTTTAAGAACTGGGTGGAGTGGGCCAAAGCCAACAAACTGGGGCTGGATTTTAATCCGTCCTGCTTCTCGCATCCGCTGAGCGCCGACGGTTTTACCCTCTCCCACGCCGACGACGAAATCCGTCAGTTCTGGATCGACCACGTCAAAGCCAGCCGCCGCGTGTCGGCGTACTTCGGTGAACAGCTCGGCACGCCGTCAGTGATGAACATCTGGATCCCGGATGGCATGAAAGACATCACCGTGGACCGTCTGGCTCCGCGCCAGCGTTTGCTGGAGGCGCTCGACGAGGTGATCAGTGAAAAACTGAATCCGGCGCATCACATTGATGCGGTGGAAAGCAAACTGTTCGGCATCGGTGCAGAAAGCTATACCGTTGGCTCGAACGAGTTCTACATGGGTTACGCCACCAGCCGCCAGACCGCCCTGTGCCTGGACGCGGGCCACTTCCACCCGACTGAGGTTATCTCCGACAAAATCTCTGCCGCCATTCTTTACGTCCCGCGCCTGCTGCTGCACGTCAGCCGCCCGGTACGCTGGGACAGCGACCACGTGGTGCTGCTGGATGACGAAACCCAGGCCATCGCCAGCGAAATCATCCGCCACGATCTGTTCGACCGCGTGCATATCGGCCTCGACTTCTTTGACGCCTCGATCAACCGCATCGCGGCGTGGGTGATTGGCACACGCAACATGAAAAAAGCCCTGCTGCGCGCTCTGCTGGAGCCGACGGCGGCCCTGCGTACGCTCGAAGAGCAAGGCGACTACACCGCGCGTCTGGCGCTGCTCGAAGAGCAAAAATCCCTGCCGTGGCAGGCCGTGTGGGAAATGTACTGCCAGCGCAACGATGCGCCAGCAGGCAGCCAGTGGCTGGAAAACGTGCGGGCGTATGAGAAAGAGGTGTTGGCGACTCGCAGCTAAAACAACCCTCACCCCTGCCCTCTCCCTGAGGGAGAGGGAGAAAACAGAGCAACCCTCTCCCAAGATGAGGGAGAAAGCAGAACAGTCCCCTCTCCCAAGGTGAGGGAGAAAACAGAACAGTCCCCTCTCCCTGTGGGAGAGGGTTAGGGTGAGGGCATCAGGCCTCGCCGAATTAACAGGAACATGAACACTATGCACACCATCACCAACGCCTGGTTCGTCCAGGGCATGATCAAAGCCACCACCGACGCCTGGCTGAAAGGCTGGGACGAGCGCAACGGCGGCAACCTGACGCTGCGCCTCAACGACGCCGATATCGCACCGTTCGAAGCCGATTTCCACCAGAAGCCGCGCTATATCGCCCTGAGCCAGCCGATGCCGCTGCTCGCCAACACGCCGTTTATCGTCACCGGTTCCGGTAAATTCTTCCGTAACGTGCAGCTCGATCCCGCCGCCAATTTAGGCATCGTAAAAGTGGACAGCGACGGCGCGGGCTACCACATTCTTTGGGGGCTGACGAACGAAGCGGTGCCGACCTCTGAGCTCCCGGCGCACTTCCTCTCCCATTGCGAGCGCATCAAGGCGACGGACGGCAAAGACCGCGTGATCATGCACTGCCACGCGACCAACCTGATCGCCCTGACCTACGTGCTGGAAAACAGCACCGACTTCATCACCCGCAAACTGTGGGAAGGCAGCACCGAGTGTCTGGTGGTGTTCCCGGACGGCGTGGGCATTCTGCCGTGGATGGTGCCTGGCACCGATGAAATCGGCGAAGCCACCGCGCAAGAGATGCAAAAACATTCCCTGGTACTGTGGCCATTCCACGGCGTGTTCGGCAGTGGCCCGACGCTTGATGAAGCGTTTGGCCTGATCGATACCGCCGAGAAGTCGGCTGAAGTGCTAGTGAAGGTCTATTCCATGGGCGGAATGAAGCAGACCATCACTCAGGAAGAGCTGATTGCGCTGGGCAAACGCTTCGGCGTCACCCCGCTGAAATCGGCGTTAGAGCTGTACAAATAACAACATCGCGCCCCGCTCATTGAGACGGGGCGAAAAAACACCTGCAAACCCTACACATGTCATCCTAAGTGGAGTCAAAGCAATGAAAATAAAGACAAGCTTAATCCTCACCGTTGCCGCTCTGGCGTTGTCCGGTTCCGCACTTGCAGAAGTGAAAATCGCCCTGGTGGCGAAATCTCTCGGAAATGGATTCTTCGAGGCAGCGAACGTTGGCGCACAAGAGGCGGCCAAAGAGTTGGGTGATGTGAAAGTGATTTATACCGGCCCGACCACCACCACCGCCGAAGCGCAGATCGAAGTGTTGAACGGTTTGATCGCTCAGGGGGTGGATGCGATCGCCATCTCCGCCAACGATCCCGATGCGCTGGTGCCGGTGCTGAAAAAAGCGATGCAGCGCGGGATCAAAGTCGTTTCCTGGGATTCCGGCGTGGCGAAAGCCGGGCGTCAGATCCACCTCAATCCATCGAATAACGCGCTGATCGGTGAAACCAACGTCAAGCTGGCCGCCGAGGCGCTGAAAGCATTGAACGTCGACAAAGGCGAAGTGGCAGTTCTGAGCGCCACCCCGACCTCCACCAACCAGAATACCTGGATTGCCGAGATGAAAAAGGTGCTGCCGCAGTACCCGTCCGTCAATCTGGTGACAGTGGCCTATGGCGACGATCTGTCGGACAAGAGCTACCGCGAAGCGGTCGGCCTGCTGAAAACCTACCCGGATTTAAAAGTGATCGTCTCCCCGTCGTCGGTCGGGATCGTGGCCGCTGCGCAGGCGGTGAAGGATCAGGGCAAGATTGGCAAAGTGTACGTGACCGGTCTTGGCCTGCCGTCTGAAATGGCCGGCGCGGTGAAATCCGGGGCGAGCAAAAGCTTCGCCATCTGGAACCCGATCGACCTGGGCTACGCCGCTACTTACTTAGCCGACGACCTGGTGAAAGGCACCGCCACCAAAGACGAAGCCAGCATGGGTAAACTGGGCAAAGTGAAGCTCGATGCCGACGGCAGCGGCGCGATGGCCGAGCCGTTCGTCTACGATGCGAGCAATATTGATAAGTTCTCAAAAATCTTCTGATGTGTTTTGTAGGCCGGATAAGCGTAGCGCCATCCGGCAAAACGGCGGGTGGCGCTGCCGCTTACCCGCCCTACAAAATCCCCTTTGATGGAGAACTCTCATGACCGCATCCACCCCGCTGCTGGAGCTCAAGGGCATCACCAAGGTTTTCCCTGGTGTGCGCGCCCTGGAGAACGTGCAGCTTGAGCTTTGGCCCGGCAAAGTCACCGCCCTGATCGGCGAGAACGGCGCGGGCAAATCGACGCTGGTCAAAGTGATGACCGGGATTTACCAGCCCGAAGAGGGCGAAATCCTCTATAAAGCGATCCCCATTCATCTCCCGACGCCCGAATCGGCGCATAAAGTCGGAATTACCGCGATTCATCAGGAAACCGTGCTGTTCGATGAGCTGTCGGTGACCGAAAACATTTTTGTCGGCCAGTACCTGCACAAGGGCTTGTTCAAAAAGCTCGACTGGCCCCAGATGCACCGCCGGGCGCAGGAGATCCTCACGCGCCTCGAGGTGCAAATCGACCCACGCGCGACGCTCAAAACTCTGAGCATCGCCCAACGCCATATGGTCGCCATTGCCCGCGCCCTGTCGTTTGAGGCACAGGTGGTGATCCTCGACGAGCCCACCGCCGCCCTGTCGCAGCACGAAATCCTCGAGTTTTATCAGATCGTTGAGCGCCTCAAGCAGGACGGGAAAGCGATCCTGTTTATCTCGCACAAATTCGACGAGATTTTTGAGCTGGCGGACCACTACACCATTTTGCGCGACGGCGTATTTGTCGGCGCGGGGGCGATCAACGACATCACCGAAGAGCGGATGGTGGCGATGATGGTGGGTCGGGCCATTACCCAGACATTCCCGAAAGTGGCGTGCGAAAAAGGGGAGACGGTGCTGGAGGTGAAAGATCTCTGTCATCCCACCGAGTTCGCGCACATCTATTTCTCTCTGCGCAAAGGCGAAATTCTCGGCTTTTACGGGCTGGTCGGTGCCGGGCGAACCGAACTGATGCAGGCGCTTTCCGGCGTCACGCGCCCCTCTTCCGGCGAAATTGTGCTGAACGGCAACGCGCAACGTTTCCGCCAGCCCGCCGACGCCATTCGCGCGGGGATTGTCTGCGTGCCGGAGGAGCGGCAAAAGCAGGGGGCGATTATCGAGCTGTCGATTGCACAGAACATCAGCCTGCCGCAGCTGAGCAAACTCAATCCCGGCGGCGTGTTGAATCACGATCGCGAATGGGCGCTGGCCGATGAGTACGCCCGACGCTTGCAGGTGAAGGCCTTTAGCTGGAAACAGCCGGTCGAAACGCTCTCCGGCGGCAATCAGCAAAAGGTCGTTATTGGCAAATGGCTGGCGACGCATCCTGAGGTGATCATCCTCGATGAGCCGACAAAAGGCATCGATATTGGCTCGAAAGCGGCCGTTCATCAGTTTATGTCCGAACTGGTCGGCCAGGGGCTGGCGGTGATCATGGTCTCGTCGGAACTGCCGGAAGTGATGGGCATGGCCGATCGCATCATCGTGATGCACGAGGGGCTGATGGTGGCGGAATACCCGGCAGGCGGTGCGACGGCGGAAACCATCGTCAGCGCGGCCAGCGGCGCCAAACAGGAGGCCGCGTAATGTTCCAGTCACTCCTGAAACACCGCGAAGTCCTGCTGGGCGGCGTCATCGTGCTGATGATACTCGCCATCGGCAGCCGCGTGCCGTCGTTTATCGCGCCGGGAAATCTGGTGGAGATGTTTAACGACACTTCGATTCTGATCATTCTCGCGCTGGGCCAGATGATGGTCCTGCTGACCAAAGGCATCGATCTGTCGATGGCGGCCAATCTGGCGCTAACGGGGATGATTGTCGCGCTGATTAACTTCCACTATCCCGACGTACCGGTCTGGGCGCTGCTGTTTCTGGCGACCGCGCTCGGCCTGCTGATGGGCGTCATCAACGGCCTGCTGGTGTGGAAACTGGGGATTCCGGCGATTGTGGTGACGCTCGGCACCATGAGTATTTATCGCGGAATTATCTTTTTACTCACCGGCGGCGGCTGGGTCAACTCCAACCAGATGGGGGCAGATTTCCTCGCCCTGCCGCGCGCCGCGCTCCTCGGTCTGCCGGTGTTGAGCTGGTGCGCGATTGCCGCCCTGCTGCTGGTCGGCTATTTCCTGCGCTACAGCCGCACCGGGCGCGCCCTCTACACCGCAGGCGGCAACGCCACGGCGGCTTATTACACCGGCATCAACGCGGGCAAAATGCAGTTCGTCAGCTTCTGCCTCTCGGGCGCGCTGGCCGGATTTTGCGGCTATTTGTGGATTTCTCGCTTCGCCGTGGCCTACGTCGATGTCGCCAACGGTTTTGAATTGCAGGTCGTTGCCGCGTGCGTGATCGGCGGCATCAGCACCATGGGCGGCACGGGCCGGGTGTTGGGCTGTCTGTTCGGCGCGCTGTTCCTTGGCGTTATCAACAACGCGCTGCCGGTGATCGGCGTCTCGCCGTTCTGGCAGATGGCGATTTCCGGAACGGTGATCGTGATTGCGGTGTTGCTCAATGAGCGCGGCAACAAACGCAAAGGGCGGTTAATTCTGCGCGATGCCGCGCGGCAGCAGCAGAAACAGGCGGTGAACTCATGAGCAAAATGATGACTACCGAAGAGATCAACAATAGTCCCGCCCCGACGGGGATTTTCCAGCGCCTGCTGTGCTGGGAGGGCTTCCTGCTGGCAGTCACGCTGGCGGTGTTTATCGTCAACGCGATGGCCTCGCCCTACTTCCTCGATATCTGGAACCTCTCGGATGCCACCTTCAACTTCACCGAAAAGGCGATCATCGTGCTGCCGATGGCGATGCTGATTATCGCCCGCGAGATCGACCTGTCGGTGGCCTCGACCATCGCGCTCAGCTCCACGGCGATGGGCTTTTGCGCGGCGGCGGGGGTGGATACGCCGCTGCTGGTCTGCGTCGGATTAGGCGTCGGGCTGCTGTGCGGGCTGTTCAACGGCTTTCTGGTGACGCGCTTTAACCTGTCGTCGATCGTGGTAACCATCGGCACCATGAGTCTGTATCGCGGCATTACCTACATTTTGCTCGGCGATCAGGCGCTGAACAGCTGGCCGGAGAGCTTCGCCTGGTTCGGGCAGGGCTACGTGTGGGGCGCGCTGTCGTTTGAGTTCGCGCTGTTTATCTTGCTGGCGGCGGTGTTTGCCTTCGTGCTGCATCGCACCAACTTTGGTCGCCGGACTTACGCCATCGGCAATAACCCGACCGGGGCGTGGTATTCGGGCATCAACGTGAAGCGTCACAACCTGCTGCTGTTTGCGCTGGTCGGGCTGATGTCGGGCCTGGCCTCGGTGCTACTCACCTCACGCCTCGGCAGCACGCGCCCGACCATTGCGATGGGCTGGGAGCTGGCGGTGGTGACGATGGCGGTGCTCGGCGGCGTCAATATTCTCGGCGGGTCCGGCAGCATGGTGGGCGTGATTATCGCCGCCTTCCTGATGGGGCTGGTGACCTTTGGACTGAGCCTGCTCAACGTGCCCGGCATTGTGATGTCGGTGATCATCGGCGCGATGCTGATTGTGGTGATTTCGCTGCCGATTATCACCCGCCGGGTTTTGCAGCGAAGACGGATCTAAAGCCGGGTGGCGCTGCGCTTACCCGGCCTACTTAACCGTAGGCCCGCGCAAGCGCAGCGCCGCCGGGCATAAAAATCACAGTAATTAAGGAGAATTATCATGAGCTTTATGTTGGCACTGCCGAAAATCAGCCTGCACGGCGCAGGCGCTATCGGCGATATGGTTAATCTGGTAGCGAGCAAACAGTGGGGCAAAGCGCTGATTGTCACCGACGGCCAGCTGGTGAAAATGGGCCTGCTCGACAGCCTGTTTACCGCTCTGGACGCCCATCAAATGTCGTATCACCTGTTTGACGAGGTGTTCCCGAACCCGACGGAAGCGCTGGTGCAAAAAGGCTTTGCGGCGTATCAGAGCGCTGAATGTGATTACGTGATTGCCTTCGGCGGCGGCAGCCCGATTGATACGGCGAAAGCGATTAAAATCCTCACCGCCAACCCTGGCCCGTCGACCGCCTATTCCGGCGTCGGCAAGGTGAAAAACGCCGGTGTGCCGCTGGTGGCGATCAACACCACGGCAGGCACCGCGGCGGAGATGACCAGCAACGCGGTGATCATCGACAGCGAGCGCCAGGTGAAAGAGGTAATTATCGACCCGAATATCATCCCGGATATCGCCGTGGACGACGCCAGCGTGATGCTCGATATTCCCGCCTCCGTCACCGCCGCTACGGGGATGGACGCCCTGACCCACGCTATTGAAGCCTATGTTTCCGTTGGCGCGCACCCGCTCACGGACGCTAACGCGCTGGAAGCGATTCGCCTGATCAGCCTCTGGCTGCCGAAAGCGGTCGATGACGGACATAATCTGGAAGCGCGCGAGCAAATGGCGTTCGGCCAGTATCTGGCGGGTATGGCCTTTAACAGCGCCGGTCTGGGCCTGGTTCACGCCCTGGCGCATCAGCCGGGCGCGACGCACAACCTGCCGCACGGCGTGTGCAACGCCATCCTGCTGCCGATCATCGAAAACTTTAACCGTCCGAATGCGGTGGCGCGTTTTGCCCGCGTGGCGCAGGCGATGGGCGTGGAGACGCGCGGGATGAGCGATGAAGCGGCGAGCATGGAGGCGATCAACGCCATTCGCGCCCTGAGCACGCGCGTCGGAATTCCATCGGGTTTCAGCAAACTCGGCGTCACCAAAGCGGACATCGAAGGCTGGCTGGACAAAGCCCTCGCCGATCCGTGTGCGCCGTGCAACCCGCGCACCGCCAGCCGTGACGACGTGCGTGAGCTGTATCTGGAGGCCTTATGATCCGCAAAGCTTTTGTGATGCAGGTAAATCCGGATGCCCACGAGGAGTATCAGCGCCGCCACAGCCCAATCTGGCCGGAACTGGAATCGGTGCTGAAAGACCACGGCGCGCACCACTACGCCATTTATCTCGACAAGGATCGTAACCTGCTGTTTGCCACCGTGGAGATTGAATCGGAAGAGCGCTGGAACGCGGTGGCGAATACCGACGTGTGCCAGCGCTGGTGGAAACACATGCGTGACGTGATGCCCGCGAATGCGGACAATAGCCCGGTGAGTGCGGAGCTGAAAGAGGTGTTTTTCCTCGAGTAAGTTGTTGTGTGATTGCCGGGTGGCGGCTGCGCCTTACCCGGCCTACGAAAGATTATGCTGCCGCCCTTGCGGCAGCGATTTCCTGCCTGCTGCTCAGCGTAAACGCCGAGACAACCGTCACCGCCAGCACGAAGCATCCGAGCATCAGATATGTGTCCTGGAAACCGATCCGGTCATACATATTCCCGGCGAACGCCGACAGGAAAATGGCCGCCGACTGTTTGGCAAAGTTGAAGCCAATCAGATAGATGGTCGCTGAAAGACGGGTATCAAACACGCCGGTGATGTATTTAAACGCCCCCACCAGCAGGAACGGCACTTCAAGCGCATGGAGCATTTTCAGGGCGATCACTTCCGTCACGGTGGTGGCGAAGGACGAACCGATAATGCGCGTCGCCATTATCAGCCCGGCAATCAGCAGAGTGTTTTTCGCGCCGATGCGGTTAATGATCCACGGCGAGCAGAACATGATGATCGCGTTACACATTTCCCCGGCCGTAGTCGCAAAACCAAAGGCGCGCGTTCCCTCTTCCGGCGTCGCAAAGAACGATTTGAAGAAGGTGGCAAACTGCTGGTCGAACACGTCATACACGCAGGCCACGCCAATCACGTACAGAATAAACATCCACATTTTGCGCTGACGGAACAGAGTGAAAACGGTTTTGGCGGTGATTTGCGGCTGGTTCGCGCCCAGCGCGTTCATCACTTCAGCGGTCTGGTTTGGCTTAGGTTTGGCGACCACCAGCAGGAGCATCAGCAGCAGCGCCGCGCCGGAGCCCATCCAGAAGACATACGACGGATCGATGCTGAACAACACGCCGCCCGTTGAAGCGCACAGCCCCCAGCCCAGACAGCCAAACATCCGCGCTTTGCCGTATTCGAAGAAGCTGTTGCGACTCACGCGCTCAATATAGGCCTCAATCGCACCCGATCCCGCCGAGAAGACAAAGCCGATATACAGCCCGCCGCTTAGCGCCCCGAGCCAGATATTCATTTTCAGCAGCGGCGCGAAAACGTAGAGGAAGAACGGTGCGAACAAAAACAGCAGAACCGCGATAATCCACAGCAGGTGTTTTTTCAGCCCCAGCTTGTCGGAAATGACGCCCAGCACCGGCTGGAAGGCAATCGCCGAGAGCGAGATGCAGGAGAAGACAATCCCGGTATGGGTTTTATTCAGGCCGATGATATCCGACAGCCAGATCGGCAGGAACGGAAAGCAGGTGGCCATAATGAAGAAGTAGAGAAAGAAGAACGCCCCGAAAATCCAGAAATTAGGGTTGTCTTTGTGGGTACAGGCAGTCGTGTTCATTATTTTTATCCTCAACTCAGGGCCGGTCGCCCGGCCCATCACCCTTACACGCGTTCAACGCCAATCAGAATGGCGGTTTCCGGGTCCAGAATCGGCAGGACGATCCCTGCCTGCATCAGCCATTCGCCGCTCACCGTTTGCGGCGCTTCCATCCATGCCGGCAGTTTGCGCATGGTGTGGCCCCCTTCGCCGGTCAGGCGGATATTCGGGTGATCGAGCAACGTGATGCGGTACTGCGCGTCTGCTGCCAGGCCCGGCATGCGCAGCGGCATCATCAGGGTGTAATCCGGCATCGCCAGCTGGCTGACGATAAACAGCCCCTGTCGCTGGTCTTCACTCACTATACCTTGTGCCTGGGTGCTGGCGTCCGGCATATCCACGCGCCACTGGGTGCCGTGGTGAATCACCTCGCGCCACTGTTTGTGCAGCGCGGCATAGCGGCGGTAGCCTTCGCGTTCGTGCTCGTCGACGGTAAGCGGATCCAGCTCCAGCCCCATATGCCCAAACAGCGCCGTCAGCCCACGGAATTCAATGCTGTGCTGGCGGAACGTGGCGTGGCATTTATGATGACCGATATGCGCACCCATTACCTCCGGCGGGAAGAAGTAGCTCATTCCGCGCTGGATGGTGTTGCGCTCCAGCGCGTCGTTATTATCGGACGCCCAGAAGCGATGGCAGCGGGTCAGGACTTCGTAATCAATGCGTCCGCCGCCGGACGAGCAGGATTCAAATTCCACCTGCGGGAAGCGCTGGCCCAGTGTCTCAAGCAGACGATAATACTGGCGCGTTTGCGCGTCCGCCGCCGCTTTGCCGAGATGGCCCGGCTGCACCAGCTCGCGGTTCATGTCCCATTTCACGTAGTCCACCGGATGTTCGCCCAGCAGCCAGCTCATGCGCTCCAGCAGATAATCAAAGGCTTCAGGAATATTCAGATTCAGCACCAGCTGATGTCGCCCCGTCGCCTGCGGATATCCCGGCAGCGCCAGCACCCAGTCAGGATGCGCGCGGTAAAGATCGGAGTCCGGGTTAATCATCTCCGGCTCAACCCAGATGCCAAACTCCATGCCGAGATTTTTGACGTGATTGATCACCGGCATCAGGCCGTTGGGGTATTTTTTCTCGTCGAGCGTCCAGTCGCCGAGGGCGGCGTGGTCGTCATTGCGCCCTTTAAACCATCCGTCGTCGATGATGAAACGCTCCACGCCCAGCGCCGCGGCTTCGTCGGCCATGCGCATGATATATTCCGGGTCGTGATTGAAATAAATCCCTTCCCAGGTGTTGAGATGCACCGGGCGCGGTTTGTTTTCCGGGAAGCGAATAATATTATCGCGTAGATAGCGGTGGAACTGCTGACTCATCCCATTCAGCCCCTGCGCGGAGTAGCTGGCGTAGAGCTTCGGCGTCCAGAGCGTGTCGCCCTCGGCGATCGCTATTTCTCCCGGCAGATAGAGCGCTTCGGCCTGCACGTAGCGGCGGCCATCGGTTTTGACTTCGGCGCGCAGACGATGGTTACCGCTCCAGCCAAGGTGAACACCCCACACGTCGCCGTGCATTTCACTGAACGCCGGTGTGCCGGTCATCAGCGCCGGGAAATGTTCGTGAGAGGTGCGCCCACGGCGGTTCTCAATCACAAAACTGTCGTGCTCGAGGGTCAGACGATGCGGCTGGAATTCGCGGATCCAGCGGCCATGAAACGCCATCACCTCTTTTGCGCGCTCCGACACCGGCAGCGTCACGGCCAGGCGATCCACCTGCCACGGCTGCGCCCGCAGGTTAGTCAAACCGTGGCGCACCACCAGCACGCCGCTCTCATCGAGGGCGAGTTCGCTGGTCAGGCGTAGCCCGGCGTGTTCATCTTCTGCGGTAATGGTCAGGCTCTGGTGCTGCTGCTCGACGGCAACGGTCTTAAAAACCGGCGACCCGTCCAGCCCCTGACGATGCCCTTCAATTCCCGGCGCGCCAAACAGACCGTGGCCCAGTTCGGCCATCAGTGTCAGCGGAATATCGACATCCAGCCTGCCGTTGGCGACCGGGCGAATCAGGCTTTGCGCATCCTGCGGCGAAAAGTGGTGAAGGTGTGGTCCCCAGTAGACAATTTCGGCGAACGGGTGAGTTTTGATCACCACGTCCGTCGTCGGGCTTGTGAGTCGTAAAATGGAATCTTGCATCGGACATCTCCTGTCATCGGATGTCCTGAGTGTTGATCCGAAACGTTTCGGATACCAACCAAAACGTTTCGGATCTGTGATCAACTTTTGAATTTTGCGGAGATTTAGGCCGTCTGGCCCGGTGAGAATTCAGGCTGCCACAGCACCTGCAGCTGGGAAATATTCTCCCCATTAATCAGCTGGCGCACCATGTCGGCGATTTGCTTGCCCACGCCCTCGCGGGTGGACTGGATCACCGCCGCCACATCGGCCTCGACAATGCTGTCCTGCGGCAGACCGTCGTACACCACCAGCGAAACCGCATCGCGACCGGTGAGTCGCCCCTGCTGGGCCAGCGCCATCGCGGCTCCATCACCGTGGGTATTGCAGTCGGTGACAATGGCGGTGGGCGGGTTGGGCAGCGACAACAGCTCAAGCGTCGCGGTATAGCCCGCGCGGCGTGACGGCGGCATGGCGCGCAGCCATTCGCTGGACAACCCCGCTTCGCGCAGGGCGTCGAGATAACCTAAACGGCGCTGGGTGATAAACGCCTGACTGTTGTTTTCGCCTAACAGAGCGATGCGCTGATGGCCTTTGTCGATCAGCCAGCGCGTGGCGCGATAGGTTCCGGCGTAGTTGTCGAAATCAAACCATGCGTAGGGTTTCGGCAGCTGGCTACGACCCAAGGCGAGGAACGGAAAACCGGCGTTTTGCAGCTGCGTGAGGCGCGGGTCTTGATCGAGGGTATGGGCGACAATCAGGGCATCCACGCGGCGGCTTTGCACCATGCGCATGTAGCTGTGTTTGTCGGCAAGATCATCGTCAGCGATCAGCAGCAAATCAATCTCATGTCGTGCCAGTTCGTGGCTAATTTCGCCGACCATGTCCATAAACACGCTGTTATTGAGCGGTACCGGATGGACAGGAAACACCAGCCCGACGGCGTCGATTTTGCCCATCTTCAGGCGACGGGCAAAGGTGTTCGGGCGATAGCCACGGCGCTGCGCTTCGGCTTCCACGCGGGCGCGCGTCTCGCGAGAAACGTCATCATATCCGTTGAGGGCGCGGCTGACCGTGGTAACAGACAGCCCCAGTTCTTTGGCAATGGCTTTGAGCGACATGATTTCCGGGTCCGAAGAAGTTAGTTTTGTTCCGCCACTAAAAGCGCGTGGGTATCCGGCTCCAGCGCTTTGAAGATATGCGGCTGATCGGCGGGATAGCAGATGTAATCGCCCGGACCTAGCTCTTCCGGTGCGTCCGTCAGGCCAATTAACGCGCGGCCCTGAGTGACGATAATATGCTCCACAGAGCCCGGCGGGTGCGGCTGCGAAATGCGGTCTGCGCCCGGCTGGGTCATCAGGAGGTAGACATCCCGACGCGCACCTGGCGGGCAGGACGCCAGCAAAATCGCCTGGTAGTTCGCCTGCTCGGCAATCACCTTCGTCCCTTCACCCCGGCGGATCACCTGCGTGGTCGGCTGCTGCGGCTCTAATAGCCGGGCAAAAGGAATACCCAGCGCCACGCACAGCGACCAGAGCGTTTCCAGGCTAGGATTTCCATTGCCTGATTCCAGTTGGGACAGCGTGGATTTGGCGATCCCGGCACGGCGCGCGATTTCCGCCAACGACAGCCCGGTCCGCAGGCGTTCCCGCACCAGGCTTTTGGCAATCACGCTGATTGGCTGCGTCATAAAACGGCCTCTTGTTCTATAAATCGAACGAATCGTTCATCTTGAAAAACGATACTGATGCGTTCATTATAATGGAATCTCGTTCGATATGGCTAAAATTGTATGAAGAACTCCCTCTCCTGCCTGAAAGGCGACACGATAAAAGCGATCGTGCTGGTGTGCCTCGCCGTGGGCGTCGTCGGCATGTCCTACGGCTCGCTGGCGATGGCTTACGGCTTCCCGGTTTGGGTGCCATTTTTACTCTCGATTACCGTTCTCGCGGGCGCGTCGGAATTTATGTTTATCGGCATTGTCGCCAGCGGCGGTAATCCGCTTGCGGCAGCGGCGGCGGGTTTATTGGTGAATGCACGCCACGTACCGTTCGGCGTGACGGTGCGCGAACTGGTGGGGAAACGCGGACTGAGCTTCCTCGGCTGTCACATCATGAACGACGAAAGCGTGGTGTTTGGCCTGTCGCAAAAAACGCCCGAGCAGCGCAAAGCCGCCTACTGGCTGTGCGGCATGGGCGTGGCGATTATCTGGCCACTCGGCACGCTTTTAGGCGCGATGGTCGGCAAACTGCTGCCAGCGCCTGAAACCATCGGTCTCGATGCCGTGTTCCCGGCAATTTTGCTGGCGTTAGTGGTCCCGGCGTTTAAAAACCGTACTACGCTTGTCCGCGCCTGTAGCGGGGCAGCGCTGTCGCTGGCCGCGGTACCGTTCGCGCCGGTCGGTTTACCGGTACTGCTGTCGTTACTCGGTCTGGCAGCAAGGAAGAAATAATGGAAAACATGACGGTCTTTATCCTCGGCATCGCCATTTTGTCGGCAGGAACCTATCTGATGCGCCTCGGCGGGGCGAAACTCGGCAACCGTTTGGCGCTCTCTGAGCGGTCCCAGGCGTTGCTCTCAGATGCCGCAACGGTTCTGCTGTTTTCCGTGGCGCTGGCGACCACTTTCTACGAAGGCGAACATTTTGCCGGAATGGCTCGGGTGCTGGGCGTGGCGTTTGCGGTGTTCCTGGCGTGGCGCAAAGTGCCGCTGATCGTGGTGATTATCGCGGCGGCAGTAGTGACGGCACTGCTGCGCATAGCGGGCATCCATTGATAAAACACATTCCCTGATGATGAAAGATTCATCAGGGAAACCTCACACGTCAAAGTGTGGTTTCGCCCACAAAACGCCGCTTTGCTTCCCTGTTCTGTTGTCACTTTTCACTGACATATTCCCTCTCATAGCCAGCGCATCGCCCCCGTAGAATGGCAGCAGACATTCTCTGATGGAGTGGCATCATGGCCCTTCTTACGCCTCACTGTATTGACCTCAACATTCGCGGCAACA
The DNA here is from genome assembly GCA_002271215.1 of Lelliottia jeotgali. NCBI lineage: Bacteria > Pseudomonadati > Pseudomonadota > Gammaproteobacteria > Enterobacterales > Enterobacteriaceae > Lelliottia > Lelliottia jeotgali. The sequence continues at coordinate 4,516,365 of CP018628.1, forward strand.
GTCCCTATTCTGTGCTGAAAGCGCTGTCCGATATGGCCTTTCAGAATGGTTTTATCACCGATCGCAGCGCCTTTCTGCAAACACTGTTACTGCGCGAAAAACTGCATTCCACCGGGTTTGGCTCGGGCATTGCGGTGCCACACGGCAAAAGTGTCGCCGTCAAACAGCCTTTTGTTCTCTTTGCCCGTCAAACCGAAGGGGTGGACTGGAAAGCCAGCGATAACGAGGCCGTCACCTGTTGGATTTGCCTCGGTGTACCGCAGGAGGGCGAGGACGATCAGGTAAAAGTGATCGGCAGCCTGTGCCGCAAAATTATCCACGCCGATTTTATCGCCCAACTCAAACAAGGCGATGCCGACCAGATTCTGACGCTGCTAAACCAGACGCTCAGCCAATAAGGGGTCAATCATGGAAAAATCCTTACGCCTGGTGGCGATCACCAACTGCCCGGCAGGCATCGCCCACACCTATATGGTGGCGGAAGCGCTGGAACGTAAAGCACGCGATTTGGGCCACACCATTCAGGTGGAAACTCAGGGGTCGAGCGGCGTGGAGAATCACCTCAGCGACGCCGCCATTCTTGCTGCCGATTATGTGATTCTGGCGACCGGGCGCGGTCTGAGCGCCGATGACCGCGCGCGCTTTGCCGGCAAGCAGGTTTATCAGATTCCCATATCCCAGGCGCTGAAAAATATCGACGCCATTTTTGAAAATTTACCCGCGCAATCGCAGAGGTTTGCCGCCGATAACAGCGTGAAGCTGGGTAAGCAGGATGTGCCGCAGGGCAGCGTGATGAGCCACCTGATGGCGGGTGTTTCAGCGGCGCTGCCGTTTGTGATTGGCGGCGGTATTCTCGTCGCCCTCGCCAATATGCTGGTGCAGTTTGGCCTGCCGTACACCGATATGGCGAAGGGCGCACCGTCGTTTACCTGGGTTATCGAGTCCATCGGTTATCTGGGGTTCACCTTTATGATCCCGATTATGGGCGCGTACATCGCCCTGTCGATTGCCGATAAACCGGCGTTCGCCCCTGCGTTTCTGGTCTGCTATCTGGCGAACGACAAAGGGCTGCTCGGCACTCAGTCCGGCGCGGGTTTTCTCGGCGCGGTGGTGCTGGGGCTGGCGATCGGTTATTTCGTACTGTGGTTCCGCAAGGTGAAACTGGGCAAGGCGCTGCAGCCGCTCCTCGGGTCGATGCTGATCCCCTTTGTCACCCTGCTGGTGTTTGGCGTGCTGACGTATTACGTGATTGGCCCGCTGATGTCCGATTTAATGGGCGGCCTGCTGCACTTCCTGAACACCATTCCGCCGTCGATGAAGCTCGGCGCGGCCTTCCTGGTCGGCGCGATGCTGGCCTTTGATATGGGCGGCCCGGTCAACAAAACCGCGTGGTTCTTTTGCTTCTCCCTGCTGGAAAAACATATCTACGATTGGTACGCCATCGTCGGCGTGGTTGCCCTGATGCCGCCCGTCGCGGCGGGTATTGCGACCTATCTCGCGCCGAAACTCTTTACCGCCCAGGAAAAAGCGGCAGCCAGTAGCGCGATTGTGGTGGGCGCGACCGTCGCCACCGAACCGGCCATTCCTTACGCCCTCGCCGCGCCGCTGCCGATGTTGACCGCGAATACCCTGAGCGGCGGTATTGCGGGGATGCTGACGATTTCGTTTGGCATTCAGCGTCTGGCGCCGGGATTGGGCGTGTTCGATCCGCTGATCGGCCTGATGTCTCCGGCAGGCTCTTTCTATCTGGTGCTGGCGATTGGGCTGGCGCTGAATATCTCACTGATTATTTTACTGAAAGGCTGGTGGCTGAAACGTCAGGCCGCCCGTCTGGAGATGTCTCATGAACATTGAGTTACTGAAAACATTGTGCGATTGCAGTGCGGTTAGCGGGGATGAGCAGGAAGTTCGCGATGTGCTTATCGACACCCTCGAAGAACACGCTGATGAAATCCGCTTTGACGGGCTGGGGAGTTTTATCGCCCGCAAAGGCGCGCGCGGCCCGAAAGTCGCCATCGTCGGGCACATGGACGAAGTGGGTTTTATGGTGACTCATATTACCGACGAGGGGTTTATCCGCTTCGACACCATCGGCGGCTGGTGGAGCCAGTCGATGCTGAATCATCGCGTGACGATTCGTACCCGCAGCGGGCGCAAAATCCCCGGCGTGATCGGTTCAGTTGCGCCCCATGCGTTGAGCGAAAAGCAGAAGCAGCAGCCGATGATCTTTGACGAGATGTTTGTCGATATTGGTGCGAACAGCCGCGAAGAGGTCGTCAATCGTGGCATTGCGATGGGAGACTTTATCAGCCCGGAAGCCAATTTCGCCCGCTGGGGCGAGGACAAAATTGTCGCCAAAGCGCTGGATAATCGCGTCGGCTGCGCCCTGATGGCGGAGCTTTTCCAAAGCGTCGATAATCCGAATATCACCCTTTATGGCGTCGGGAGTGTGGAAGAAGAGGTTGGGCTTCGCGGGGCGCAAACCTCCGCCGAGTCGATTAAACCGGACGTGGTGATCGTGCTGGATACCGCCGTAGCGGGCGATGTTCCGGGCATCGACGCGGTGAAATATCCGCTGAAACTGGGTTATGGGCCGGGGGTGATGCTGTTCGACAAACGCTACTTCCCGAACCAGAAATTGCTGGCGGCGCTGAAAGCGAGCGCAGAAAAACAGGAAGCGGCGCTGCAATTTAGCACCATGAAAACCGGTGCCACTGACGGCGGGCGGTATAACGTGATGGGCGGCGGGCGACCGGTGGTGGCGCTTTGCCTGCCGACACGTTATCTGCACGCCAATAGCGGTATGATTTCAGCAACGGATTACGACGCGGCATTCACCATTGTCCATGAGCTGTTGATGTCCCTCGACGAGGAGCACGTCGCCGCGTTTACGCAGTTTCGCTAAGGATGCAGCATGTTGAATGAACGTCAGTTTTCCCTGCTCGATGCCATTGAATCACAGCCCGTGTCGCTGAGCGTGCTGGCGCGGCAGACTGGCGTTTCGGCACGCACTATTCTGCGTGATATTGATTATCTGAACTTTACCCTGAGCGGCAAGGCACACATTCGCACGGCGGGCAACGCCCTGTATCAGTTGGATATCGTTGATCGCAAAAGCTATTTCCAGCTTTTACAGCGCCATGATAATGATGACCGGATGCTGGCCCTGCTGCTGATCCACCCGGTGATTTCCCGGGCGCAGCTGGCCGATACGCTCAATTTGCCGGACAGCTGGGTCGCCGAGCGTTTACCCCGGCTGAAAACCCGCCACCAGAGGGCGTTCAACCTGGCGAGCCGTCCCGGTGCGGGCCATTTCGTGGCAGTTGATGAAGCAAAACGTTTTCTCCTGCTCGCCAATGTCTTTCGCAAAGACCCCTTTGTGTATCCTCTGCCGGGTATCACGCCTGACGCTTACGCCCGACTGCTGGAAGAGGGTCGTCGGCAGACAGGCTGGCCGAATATCTCCGCTGATTATCGGGTGAGTATGATCCTTGCAGCCTGTGCGCTGCGGGAATGTCCACAATGCCCCGGCCCAACGATTCCAGAGAAAGTGCGGGAACGGCTCAATCATTTGCAGGACCAGGCCGACAGTATGACGCCCGAGTATGTCAGGGAGTTACTCACCGCCAGTTCCAGCCCGGGCTCACCGCATGTGGTAGATGCGCAGCTGATTGACGATCTGACTGGTCATCTTAAGCGCTGCGTGGCGATGCCGCAGTGGCTGGTGGAAAATCGTCAGGGATCGATGAATAACCTTAAGACCGCGTGGCCAGCCGCATTTGATATGAGCGTGAAATTTATCAATCATCTGCGAACGGTGATGGATATTCCGCTGATTGACAGCGATCTTCCGGGACTCTACTTCGCCTGTGCGCTGGAGCGCCATCAGCACGAATCGACGCCGGTGATCCTGTTGGCTGACCAGAACGCCATTGCCGCAATCAACAAAATGGCGATTGAGCGCGAGGTGCTGAACTGCCGGGTGATTGTGGCGCGCAATCCTGATGAAGTCGAAGCCATCTGTGAAGAGCTGACGCCAGCGCTTATCGTCAACAACGGTCCTTACACATTTGATGGCGGGCCGCGTCACGTCTTGACCATCCGCAATATCATCACTTCAGCAGGCATCGATCAGATTAAAGACTTCCTCGCCTCGGCGTTTATTCGCCAGCAGCCGGAACGCTTTTTCCCGCCTGAGGGCTATTTTCATTATCACAACGCGGCGGGCGAAAGCTGGGCGCAGATTGTCGAGGCGATCGCAACGCGTCTGTGTGCCGAAAAGCGGTTAACGCCCGAAGAATCACAGCGGATGTGTCAGCGAGAACAGGAAGGTGAAAATCTTATCGTGAATCGCATCGCGATTCCCCACTGCTGGAGCGATCGGCAAAAACCGTTTCGCGGATTTTTCATTACGCTTGAACGCGGAATACTGGTAAACGGTGAAGAGGTGCAGCATCTGGTGATGGCTTGCGCCAGCGCGGCGAATCGACAGGAGCTAAAAATTTTTAGCTTTCTGGCCAACGTACTGAACAGCCATTCGGTGGAGACAATCGAGAAAATTGCAGACTACGAGGGGTTTATTGCGTTACTGCGCTAAGACCTGTCCCTGCTCCGAAGAGCAGGGGACAGTGGCTACTGTTCTTATTTGTTCAGTTCAGCGGTCATGTGCACACGGTTACCGGAGAAAGCCTGGGTAATGGTGTAAGACGATGCGCCAGCTTGTTGAGCCTGAGCGGCGATTTTGGCTTCTGCACCGTCAATGGTGGAAGAAGTTGCTGTCACGGTCTGTGCAGCGAATGAACCAAAAGAAGCGGCCAGAGCGATAACTGCAACAAAAGTTTTGATGTTTTTCATGATGTAAATCCTTCAGTAAGTTGTTTAGATAAGGCGTTGTGCCTTGATGTGATAATAATAGGCTTCATCACTGACAACTAAAAGCGGAAGGATTTGCTCACGTTATTCAAATTTATTGATCAAAAATAAGACGCTGAGAATGGGTATAAATGGTCACTCTTCCTGGCTTACAAAACCCCACCAGCGTCAGGTTGCAGCGCTGGGCCACTTCCACCGCTAGGGTGGTCGCCGCCGAGACGGCAAACAGAATCTCGACCCCGCACATGGCCGCTTTTTGCACCATCTCATAGCTCGCACGGCTTGATACCAGCGCCGCGCCTTGCTGCCATTCATCGTTTTCACCAGCACGACGCCCGAGCAGTTTATCCAGCGCAACATGACGCCCGACATCTTCGTGACCGCCGGCAATTTTCCCGGAAGGTAAAACCCACGCCGCTGCGTGCGTACAGCCGCTCAACTGGCCGATTGGCTGGACGTCATTGAGATGCTCGAGCGCGTGATCGAGGTGTTTAAGCGTGAAGGTTTGGGTAAAAGGCAGCGGGACTATCGGCTTGCCGATATCGTTGAGCTGCTCGACGCCACACACACCGCAGCCCGTGCGCCCTGCGAGTGCACGACGGCGCTCTTTAAGATTCATAAAACGGCGGCTGGAAAGCTCGATTTGCACTTCGAGGCCGTTACAGACCTTCACCACGTCCATGCCGTAAATTTCCTGCGGGCGCTCGATAATGCCCTCGGAGAGAGAAAAGCCCATCGCGAACAGCTCAAGATCTTTTGGCGAGGCCATCATCACGACATGTGAAATACCGTTGTAAACCAAGGCAACAGGCACTTCCTCCGCCAAAAAATCGGGGACGGCGTGCGCAATGTGAGGGGGTCGATGTACCGAATGTTCCACTACGCCCACAGGCAGTGGAGACGACTGGGTATCACGATTTTGTTTAGACACAACGGTATTCCTGAGCAACCACAAAGGTGAGCCTGCTATTGCATCACAAACCGCAGGCCTTACGCATAGTATGGATCAACTTTTCGGCAGCCATACCCCTCAAGTTTACCTACTCATTTGGGAGTGGCACAACTGAAGCGCTGATACAGCTCTTTAACAAGCCAGGACCGAAATGTGATCAATATCACACTTTATAATCATCAGAGTGATAATACGTTCACTTTGTATTAACCCCATCGGAACAGGCTTACCGACATTGTGGTATTCTCAAATCATATCCCTCGTGGAATTGAGGGAATACATCAAATTTTGAGCGTTATGGTTACTTTGCAATCATGCGCAAAAACAAAAAACGAGTAATGTCGAAACAAGGAGTGACCCATGCAGGTCAGCAGAAGGCAGTTCTTTAAGATCTGCGCTGGCGGTATGGCAGGCACGACGGCAGCGGCGCTGGGCTTTGCCCCTGGTGTAGCGCTGGCGGAGACACGGCAGTACAAACTGCTGCGCACCCGTGAAACCCGTAATACCTGTACGTACTGTTCTGTCGGTTGTGGGCTGTTAATGTATAGCCTCGGCGACGGCGCGAAAAACGCTAAAGCATCTATCTTCCATATCGAAGGTGATCCGGACCATCCGGTCAACCGTGGCGCGCTGTGCCCGAAAGGGGCCGGTCTGGTGGATTTCATCCACTCCGAAAGCCGCCTGAAATTCCCTGAATATCGCGCTCCTGGCTCTGATAAATGGCAGCAAATCAGCTGGGAAACGGCGTTTGATCGTATCGCTAAACTGATGAAAGAAGATCGTGATGCCAACTATGTCGCGCAGAATGCCGACGGCGTCACCGTTAACCGCTGGCTCTCCACCGGCATGCTCTGTGCTTCGGCATCCAGCAACGAAACCGGCTATTTAACGCAGAAATTTACGCGCGCACTCGGTATGCTCGCGGTCGACAACCAGGCACGTGTCTGACACGGACCAACGGTAGCAAGTCTTGCTCCAACATTTGGTCGCGGTGCGATGACCAACCACTGGGTCGACATCAAAAACGCTAACCTCATCATCGTGATGGGTGGAAACGCGGCAGAAGCGCATCCAGTCGGGTTCCGCTGGGCGATGGAAGCCAAAATCCACAATGGCGCGAAACTGATTGTGATCGATCCCCGCTTCACGCGTACGGCGTCAGTGGCGGATTTCTACACCCCTATTCGTTCAGGTACTGACATTACTTTCCTGTCAGGCGTACTGCTGTATCTGTTAACTAACGAAAAATATAACCGCGAATATACCGAGGCTTACACCAACGCCAGCCTGATCGTGCGTGAGGATTACAGCTTTGAAGATGGTCTGTTCAGCGGCTACGACGCGGATAAACGCAAATACGACAAAACCAGCTGGAACTACGAGCTGGATGAAAACGGCTTTGCGAAACGCGACACCACGCTGACCCATCCGCGCTGTGTATGGAACCTGCTGAAAACGCACGTTTCCCGCTACACGCCAGAGGTGGTTGAGAACATCTGCGGCACACCGAAAGCCGACTTCCTGAAAGTCTGCGAGTACATCGCCGAAACCAGCGCTCATGACAAAACCGCGTCGTTCCTTTACGCACTGGGCTGGACGCAGCACTCCGTCGGCGCACAGAACATCCGCACTATGGCGATGGTTCAGCTGTTGCTTGGCAATATGGGAATGGCAGGCGGCGGCGTAAACGCCCTGCGCGGTCACTCCAACATTCAGGGCCTGACGGACCTTGGCCTGCTGTCGCAGAGCCTGCCGGGCTACATGACGCTGCCAAGCGAAAAGCAGACCGACATCCAGACCTACCTGACCGCCAACACGCCGAAACCGCTGCTGGAAGGCCAGGTGAACTACTGGGGCAACTACCCGAAATTCTTCGTCTCAATGATGAAGGCCTTCTACGGCGATAAAGCGACGGCGGAAAACAGCTGGGGCTTTGACTGGTTGCCGAAGTGGGACAAGGGTTACGACGTGCTGCAGTATTTCGACATGATGCATCAGGGAAAAGTGAACGGCTATCTGTGCCAGGGCTTTAACCCGGTCGCCTCGTTCCCGAACAAGAACAAGGTGGTGGAGTCGCTGTCGAAGCTGAAGTTCCTGGTGACGATTGACCCACTCAATACCGAAACGTCAACGTTCTGGCAGAACCACGGCGAATCGAACGACGTCGATCCGTCCAAAATTCAGACCGAAGTGTTCCGTCTGCCCTCCACCTGCTTCGCGGAAGAGAACGGCTCAATTGTCAACTCCGGTCGCTGGTTGCAGTGGCACTGGAAAGGCGCGGACGCCCCAGGCATCGCCCTGAACGACGGCGAGATCCTGGCCGGTATCTTCCTGCGTCTGCGCAAGATGTACGAGGCAGAAGGCGGTGCGAATCCAGAGCAGGTTCTGAACATGACCTGGAACTATTCGACGCCTGACAATCCAGCCCCTGAAGAGGTGGCGATGGAGAGCAACGGTAAAGCGCTGGCGGATGTGATTGATCCGGCCACCGGCACCGTGCTGGCGAAGAAAGGCGATCAGCTGAGCACCTTTGCGCATCTGCGCGATGACGGCTCAACCGCCAGCGGCTGCTGGATTTTCGCAGGTAGCTGGACGCCGAAAGGCAACCAGATGGCGAACCGCGATAACGCCGATCCGTCGGGCCTCGGCAATACGCTGGGCTGGGCATGGGCGTGGCCGCTGAACCGCCGCATTCTGTATAACCGCGCATCCGCTGACCCACAGGGTAAACCGTGGGATCCGAAGCGTCAGCTCCTGAAATGGGACGGCGCGAAATGGGGCGGCGTGGATATTCCGGACTACAGCGCAGCCGCACCAGGTAGCGACGTTGGGCCGTTTATCATGCAGCCAGAAGGCATGGGCCGCCTTTTTGCGATCGACAAGATGGCAGAAGGTCCGTTCCCGGAACACTACGAGCCGTTTGAGACGCCGCTGGGCACCAACCCGCTGCACCCGAACGTTATCTCTAACCCGGCTGCCCGTATCTTTAAAGGCGATTTTGACGCGCTGGGTAAAAAAGATAAGTTCCCGTACGTCGGCACCACGTACCGTCTGACCGAACACTTCCACTACTGGACCAAACACGCGCTGCTTAACGCCATCGCGCAGCCGGAACAGTTTGTGGAAATCGGTGAGAAGCTGGCGAACAAGCTCGGTATCGCGCACGGCGATACGGTGAAAGTCTCGTCTAACCGTGGCTACATTAAGGCCAAGGCAGTGGTGACTAAACGTATTCGCACGCTGAATGTACATGGGCAACAGGTGGACACCATCGGTATCCCGATTCACTGGGGTTACGAGGGCGTGGCGAAGAAAGGCTTTATCGCCAACACTCTGACGCCGTTCGTCGGTGATGCGAACACGCAGACGCCGGAGTTCAAAGCTTTCCTCGTGAACGTGGAAAAGGTGTAACGGAGACGACTTATGGCTTATCAATCGCAAGACATCATTCGTCGTTCCGCGACTAACGGTCTCACGCCCGCGCCTCAGGCGCGGGACCACCAGCAGGAAGTGGCGAAGCTCATCGACGTGACCACCTGTATCGGCTGTAAGGCTTGTCAGGTGGCGTGTTCGGAGTGGAACGATCTCCGTGACGAAGTGGGTCATAACGTCGGGGTGTACGACAACCCCGCCGATTTGACCGCCAAATCCTGGACGGTGATGCGTTTCTCGGAAGTGGAGCAGAACGACAAACTGGAGTGGCTGATCCGTAAGGATGGCTGCATGCACTGCGCCGATCCGGGCTGCCTGAAGGCGTGTCCGTCAGAAGGGGCTATCATTCAGTATGCCAATGGCATCGTCGACTTCCAGTCTGAGCAGTGCATCGGCTGCGGCTACTGCATTGCCGGCTGTCCGTTCAACGTGCCGCGACTGAACCCGGAAGACAACCGCGTCTACAAATGTACGCTGTGCGTCGACCGCGTGAACGTCGGCCAGGAACCGGCCTGCGTGAAAACGTGCCCGACGGGTGCTATCCACTTTGGCTCTAAAGAGGATATGAAAACCCTGGCGGGAGAACGTGTGTCAGAGCTGAAAACCCGTGGTTACGATAACGCCGGTCTGTACGATCCGGCGGGCGTTGGCGGGACGCACGTGATGTACGTGCTGCACCACGCCGACAAGCCGAATCTGTATCACGGCCTGCCGGAGAACCCGGAAATCAGCGCCACGGTGAAATTCTGGAAAGGCATCTGGAAACCGCTGGCCGCCGTTGGCTTTGCTGCGACCTTTGCCGCCAGTATCTTCCATTACGTCGGCGTCGGTCCGAACCGTGCGGAAGAGGAAGACGATAATCTGCATGAAGAGAAAGACGAGGTGCGCAAATGAAAAGACGTGACACCATCGTGCGCTATACGGCGCCGGAACGTATCAACCACTGGGTCACCGCCTTCTGCTTCATGCTGGCGGCGATAAGCGGGCTGGGGTTCTTCTTCCCGTCCTTCAACTGGTTGATGCAAATTATGGGCACTCCGCAGCTGGCGCGTATTCTGCACCCGTTTGTCGGTGTGATTATGTTTGCCTCGTTTATCATCATGTTTTTCCGCTACTGGCACCATAACCTAATCAATCGGGATGATATCTTTTGGGCGAAGAATATTCGTAAGATCGTCGTCAACGAGGAAGTGGGTGATACCGGGCGTTATAACTTCGGCCAGAAATGCGTATTCTGGGCGGCGATTATCTTCCTGGTCCTGTTGCTGGCAAGCGGCGTGATCATCTGGCGTCCGTATTTTGCGCCTGCTTTCTCAATCCCGGTGATCCGATTTGCGCTGATGCTGCATTCATTTGCCGCAGTAGCATTAATTGTGGTTATCATGGTGCATATCTACGCCGCCCTTTGGGTGAAAGGCACCATTACCGCGATGGTGGAAGGATGGGTAACCAGCACGTGGGCGAAAAAGCATCACCCGCGCTGGTACCGTGAAGTCCGCCAGAAACAGGAAAAGTCATCTGAATGAGTATTCGCATAATCCCGCAAGATGAGCTGGGTTCGAGCGAGAAACGCACGGCGGAATACATTCCGCCGCTGCTATTCCCCAGACTCAAAAACCTCTACAACCGCCGCGCAGAGCGTCTGCGCGAGCTGGCAGAGAACAATCCACTCGGTGAATTTCTTCGCTTTGCTGCACTGATCGCCCACGCTCAGGAAGTGGTTCTGTACGACCATCCGCTGCAAATGGACCTGGCTGCGCGCATCAAAGAAGCCAACGAGCAAGGTAAGCCGCCGCTGGATATCCATGTGCTGCCGCGTGATAAGCACTGGCAGAAGCTGCTGCACTCGCTGATTGCTGAGCTAAAACCTGAGATGAGCGGTCCCGCATTAGCGGTTATCGAGAACCTGGAAAAAGCCTCCGAACTGGAGCTGGAAGAGATGGCGAACGCGCTGTTTGCATCCGACTTCGCGTTGGTGAGCAGCGATAAAGCCCCGTTTATCTGGGCCGCTCTTTCGCTCTACTGGGCGCAAATGGCCAGCCTGATTCCAGGCAAAGCCCGCGCCGAATACGGTGAGGCGCGTCAGTTCTGCCCAGTGTGCGGCTCGATGCCGGTGACCAGCATGGTGCAAATTGGCACCACACAAGGTTTGCGCTATTTGCACTGCAACCTGTGTGAGACCGAGTGGCACGTGGTGCGCATCAAATGCAGTAACTGCGAGCAGACCCGTGATCTGAACTACTGGTCTCTGGAAAACGAGAATGCGGCGGTTAAAGCAGAAAGCTGCGGTGACTGCGGGACTTACCTGAAGATTCTCTATCAGGAAAAGGACCCAAAAGTGGAAGCCGTCGCCGACGATCTCGCTACCCTGGTACTCGACGCACGCATGGAACAAGAGGGCTTCGCCCGCAGCTCCATCAACCCGTTCCTGTTCCCGGGTGAAGGGGAGTAATTTTCTGTGATATTGCCGGGCATAGCTTGTTTGCCCGGCCTACAGAAAGTAGGGCGTTTTGACTCCATGAATGCCGGCAAAATCTTTCGTGTTGCGCGTGATCAGCTGACAATGTCTAATCTGGGCGCTGGCAAGAATAATGGCATCTGGCAGCTTCATGCCAAATTCTGCACGCAGCTGCACGCTCCGCTCCGCCACATCCCGCGAGACATCAATAAGTTCAAATGCTCCCAATACCGCAGCTGTTTTCTCTTCCTGGTTATGCTTTCGTGCACCGACCATCACCTCCATCCAGGTGATGATACTGATTGCCCGATGAGCAGCCCCTTTTTCAATAGCATCCGCTGCGTCAGCGTTATTGTTCAGAAGATCGATCAGAATATTGGTATCGAATACCGCCATGCGCTCCATGCTTTACCACTCCTCACGCAGCTTACGTTCATACTCAAGCCCATCTTCCAGTTTATCGCCCCATAATCCCAGAGCCTCGCGAATCACCGAGGTACTTTGCCTGTCGAGGTACTGTTCAACGGCTTCCCGTAGTAATTCGGCGCGCGGCTTATTACGGAGTTGCTTGAGGTCATCAAGCCGCTGAAGGACATCGTCTGACAAGTCGAGGAGTATTCTACCCATATCGATTCCAACCATTATGCTCATATATACCCTTAGTATATCATCGTGGTTATTTAATCGACAAAGTACACACCAGCAATAGGGTTTTAAAGCGTAATTTTGCAGGTATGATCAATTTTGCGAGCCTCTTTCCAGATTTTCATGCCCACTAAAATCCATCATTTTCTTCTGCCAAAAACCAGGTTATAACACTGTATATCCAAACAGTTATCAGGAATGGTTATGGCTCTGGAAAAAGGAATTGCTGAACTGGTTCAAGATTTTGTTTCCTCCGGGCGGCCATCTGCCAGGAAGCAGAGTATTGATGACCGGCGCGCAGGGTATGTTGCCAGCACGGTACTGGCGGGCGTGACGGAAACCCGTGTTCACATTGAAACGACTGAACTCGAAGGACTGCTGTTCCGGGTTTACTCACCGCTGGATTCCTCCGAAACGCTACCGGCAGTCCTCTATTTTCACGGCGGGTGTTTTATCAGCGGTGGCTTTGATACGCACGACAACCAGCTGCGTCTGTTGGCGTATCACAGTCGCTGTCGGGTCATTGCCGTTCAGTATCGGCTGGCACCGGAGCATACCTTCCCCGCCGCTCATGATGATGCAGAGAAGGCCGCTAGTCTGATTTGGCAATATGCCGAAAGATTTGGTGCAGATAAAAATCGGATCACCCTTGCCGGTGACAGTGCTGGCGGGCATCTGGCGTTGGTGACCTCTATGCGGTTAAAAGCAGTCGGAGAATGGCAACCGGCACAGTTGCTCCTGATCTATCCGATGCTCGATGCGACGGCGTACTTTGAAAGCTACACCCGTAACGGCGCGGATTATGTCATTACTCGCGATACGCTCCTCAGTGGCTATGAATTCTACCTTGCTGGAACCGATCGCCATCATCCGGAGGCCAGTCCATTATGGCGTGATGATTTTAGTGGACTACCGCCAACGCACATCATTACTGCCGAGTTCGACCCGCTATGCGATGAAGGCGAAGCGATGTATCAACGTATGACGGACCAGGGCGTTGACTGTACGTGTCAGCGCTGGTCTGGTGTCATCCACGGATTCTTTCAACTGGGCGGTGTAAGCCAGGCTGCGCGAGATGTAATGAGAGATATCGCCTGGCGAGTGAGCTCACCAGGCCGTAAGGATTAATCAGGAATGGAGCTTACTCTTCCTCGTTTCCACCCTCTTCATACGGGCCGAAGGGTTTTGCAGGCAGTACAAGATAAGTACCTTCGAAGATCGCACCGGAGATCTCATCGCCAAACAGCTCAACCTGCATCTGCACGCGCGCTTTGCGTCCGCGAGCCAGACGGTCCAGATCGCCGCTGAGCGAGCCTAAATCCGCCACCGCGCTCGGCTTTCCGCTGATGGGACTGCTGTAGCGAATATGGGCATCGGCGAGGATAATCGTACCGCCGAGATGCCTTTCGCGCAGCATCAACCAGATAAGGCCCCAGCCGGTCAGGGTGGCCAGTGAGAACAGGCTACCGGCGAACAGAGTGTGGTGCGGGTTCTGATTGCCGATTTCCGGCATAGTGGTAATGAATTTCTGCCCGGTGTATTGCTGGATGCGCACACCCATCTTTTCGCTCAGCGGGATATGCTGATACCAGGCCTGCTGCAACTGACCGCACCAGTCGGCACGGTGGAGAATATCATCGAGGGTGGCGATGGGTTTGATCATCAAAAAATGACGAATCGGGGTAGTCTGAGGCGCAGTGATTTCGCCTTCGTTGACGAAACCCAGTTTGGAGAAGAACTCCACCGCATCTTCACGGGCGCTACAGGTGACGCGCTTGACGCCCTCCTGGCGGGCAACGGATTCGAGTGTCATCGCCATCAGGGTCCCAAGACCTTTATCCTGCACCGAAGGATGCACGGCCATAAAACGAATTGAGGCTTCGCTATCCGCGTTGATGTACAAACGCCCGACGGCAACCAGGTTGCCCTCTTCGTCGACCACCATCTGATGATGCGCCATCGCATCCCAGGCGTCGCGCTCGGAGCCTTTTGGCTGATGCAACGGTTTACGCAGCATTTCCCAGCGGAAGTGATAGTAAACCTCTAATTCTTCTTCTGTTTGCGGTACTCGAAGGTGATACATAGCTGTACTCTCTCTTGTTACCCGCGGCCATGCCGCCAGCTGGCTCATACCTGGAGCCAGAACGTGACGGGGCCATCGTTCACCAGCGAAACCTGCATATCTGCAGCGAATCGTCCGGTTTGCGTATTCATTTCCTGCTGGCGACAACGTTCAACAAAATATTCATAGAGCGCTTCTGCACGCTCAGGAGCTGCCCCTTTGGAGAACCCAGGACGCATTCCGCGTTCCGTATCGGCGGCCAGGGTAAACTGAGACACCACCAGCACGCTGCCACCCGCCTGCTGAACGTTGAGATTCATCTTCCCTTCAGCGTCACTGAAGATGCGATAACCCAGCACACGCTCGGTTAAACGGTTCGCTTTTTGTTCGTCATCATCCTTTTCGACACCTAATAACACCAAAAGTCCTGGGCCAATTTCACCCGTCACCTCATCCTCCACGGTGACGCTGGCACGGGTTACGCGCTGAATCAATGCAATCATAGTTGGTCTGCTTCTTCTTGTTCTGCGGCTTGTTTGAGTTTGCGATATTCACCGAGAGTGACAGTTATTTCAGCACCTAGCAAGACGATACACCAGGTCCAGTAGACCCAGACAAATAAAATCGGGATCACTGCCAGCACGCCATAAATCAGCTGATACGACGGGAACATAGTGATGTAAACCGCGAAGCCTTTTTTACCCAGTTCGAAGAGAACAGCGGCGACCAGCGCCCCGACAATGGCATCTCGATTCGGAACACGCGTGGTCGGCACCACGCTATAGAGCAGCCAAAAAGAGAGCCAGGACAAAATCAGTGGGAAGATGCGTAACACGTTGTCGATAACGCTGTTGAGATCGCTCGCCCAGCGCAACGAGAGCAGATAAGAACTGATTGCCAGACTGGCCCCGGCCAGCAGCGGCCCCAGCGTCAGAATCATCCAGTACACCGCAAAGGAGTACACTTTGGGCCGCGCCTTTTTACTGTGCCAGATAGTATTCAGCGCGCTATCGATGGCATACATCAGCAGCAGCGCGGTGACAATTAATCCGCACGCGCCCACGGCGGTCATCTTGCTGGAGTTGGCGACGAACTGCTCGATATATCCCTGAATCACATCCCCGGTAGCGGGAATGAAGTTCGCAAAAACGAAATGACGCAGTTGCAGGCTCACGTCGGCAAACATCGGAAAGGCAGAGAACAACGCGAAAATCACCGCTACCAGCGGCACTAACGAGAGCAACGACACATAGGCGAGATTACCCGCCAGCGTGGTCATGTTGTCCTCATCAATGCGCTGCCAGAGCAGTTTTATCCACGCCCGAAATGGACGCGTATGATGAGTGGCTTTTTGATGAACGGTTTTTAGCATAACAACTTCGCAAAGTAGTTCGGTATCGTCTCTTTCCCGGTCACCAGGATCGACGTGATACCTAACTGGTTAGCTCCCTCTATATTATCGGCGTTATCGTCAAAAAAGACCGTATCGGCAGCCGAGAAACCTTCTGCCTGCAATACTGCCTGGTAAATTCGTGCTTCGGGTTTGCGCATCCCCATCTCCTGCGACAGGTATATTTTATCTGCGGAGTCATGGATTTGCGGATATTCACCTGGCCAGAAGGTGGTGTGCAGACGATTGGTATTGGATAGCACGACCACGCGATGCCCCTGCTCGCGCAGTTTATTCATGGTGTCGATGACCTCCGGGCGGAGCGCCACAAAGACCGCCTGCCAGCCGTGAGCAAACTGCTCGTAGCTTAAAGGCAGGTCCATCTCATGACACATGGCTTCAGCGAAGGCTTCATCGCTGATTTCACCCCGCTCATGCTGATGGAAAGCCTCTCCCATAGTGAAATTCTGCTTAAGCGTCGCCAGCGGCACACGGCTAAAATCGCTCCATGCCCCCAGCACTCGATTGAAATCGATATCGACGATGACATTTCCTAAGTCAAAGATATAAAGCATGTTTATCCCCTTCGCGCCGTGGAGAAATAACTGTAGCGGGAAAGAGAGGCTTTGGCTATGCGCCAGATTCAGGTTAAAGGTAGAGAGAGTCCTGGAATTTATACAAATAAAAAAGCCGCTGAAACTCAGCGGCTTTTCGCACTACGCACCTCAGAGAGGTATCGTATTAGTCTTTGCTGCCACGGCCCGCACGTTTACGGTCGTTCTCAGTCAGGTGACGTTTACGGATACGTACGGAGGTAGGGGTAACTTCTACCAGTTCGTCGTCATCGATAAATTCCAGAGCCTGCTCAAGAGACATTTTCTGTGCTGGAACCAGCGTGGTTGCTTCGTCAGTACCGGAAGCACGCATGTTGGTCAGTTTCTTACCGGTCAGGCAGTTTACAGTCAGGTCGTTAGAACGACTGTGAATACCGATGATCTGGCCTTCGTAAACTTCTGCACCGTGACCCAGGAACAGCTTACCGCGGTCCTGCAGGCTGAACAGTGCGAACGCAACTGCTTTACCCTGGCCGTTAGAGATCAGCACGCCGTTCTGGCGCTGGCCGATTTCACCCGGTTTAACGTCATCGTAGTGGCTGAAGGTGGAGTACAGCAGACCAGTACCGGAAGTCATGGTCATGAACTCGGTACGGAAGCCGATCAGGCCACGTGCCGGGATCAGGTAATCCAGACGAATACGGCCTTTGCCGTCAGGGATCATGTCTTTGACATCGCCCTTACGCTCGCCCATTGCCTGCATCACAGAACCCTGGTGCTGTTCTTCGATATCCAGAGTCACGTTCTCGAACGGCTCTTGCATACGGCCATCGATCATACGGTTAATAACTTTCGGACGGGACACAGCCAGTTCGAAGCCTTCACGACGCATGTTTTCGATAAGAACAGACAGGTGCAGCTCACCACGACCGGATACACGGAACGCGTCCGCATCTTCGGTTTCTTCAACACGCAGTGCAACGTTGTGCACCAGCTCTTTGTTCAGGCGGTCAAGAATCTGACGAGAGGTAACGTATTTACCTTCTTTGCCACAGAACGGAGATGTGTTGACGTTGAAGAACATGGTTACAGTCGGTTCATCAACAGACAGCGCTGGCAGTGCTTCGACGTTTTGCGGATCGCAAAGGGTGTCGGAGATGTTCAGCTCGCCCAGACCGGTGATCGCGATGATGTCGCCAGCTTCGGCTTCGGTGGATTCAATACGCTCCAGACCGAGGTGAGTCAGAACTTTGCCGACTTTACCGTTGCGGGTTTTACCTTCGCTGTCGATAACAGTGATCTGCTGGTTAGGCTTCACTTTACCGCGCTTGATGCGACCGATGCCGATTACGCCAACGTAGTTGTTGTAATCCAGCTGGGAGATCTGCATCTGGAACGGACCATCGAGGTCAACGCTTGGTGCTTTAACGTGGTCAACAATCGCCTGGTACAGCGGGGTCATGTCTTCCGCCATATCAGTGTGATCGTTGCCCGCGATACCCATCAGTGCTGATGCATAGATGATTGGGAAGTCGAGCTGCTCGTCGCTCGCATCCAGGTTTACGAACAGGTCAAACACCTGATCCACAACCCAGTCAGGACGCGCGCCAGGACGGTCAACTTTGTTGATAACCACGATTGGCTTCAAACCATGGGCAAATGCCTTTTTGGTTACGAAGCGCGTCTGCGGCATTGGGCCATCCATTGCGTCAACGACCAGCAGAACGGAGTCTACCATGGACATTACACGTTCAACTTCACCACCGAAGTCGGCGTGCCCTGGGGTATCAACGATGTTGATACGGTAGTCATTCCATTTGATAGCGGTGTTTTTAGCGAGGATGGTAATCCCACGCTCTTTCTCCAAATCGTTGGAGTCCATCACGCGTTCGGTGGCTTCAGCACGATCATTACTGAAGGTACCGGATTGCTGCAGCAGCTTATCAACCAGGGTAGTTTTACCATGGTCAACGTGCGCGATGATGGCGATATTACGCAGATTTTCGATCACAACTTTGCCTCAGGCATTTAGAAATAGCGCGTTATTGTACACGGATTAATCGCAGGACTAAACAGGATCACAAACATCCTCCGCAAACAAGTATCGCAGAGTTGCTTTGTGACCGCTTTCACGCAGCGTAAAAAGTGCACTTTAACGAAAATTGCACCAATATGGTGCTCAATGTTCACAATGAAGCACTATACTGGTGCAAGATGACTTTCGTGGTGCAGTTCATTTGCACTATGACGTGCATGATAACGCCTTTTTGGGGTGATTTAAAAGTTGGCACAGATTTCGCTTTATAAAAATACGGCAAAAACATGGCGACCACGCCAGCCTTAAACAGAATTGAAGACCTCGTTACCACGACGACAATGACCAATCCGGGAGAGTTAAGTATGTCCGCTGAACACGTTTTGACGATGCTGAACGAACACGAAGTGAAGTTTGTTGATCTGCGCTTCACCGATACCAAAGGCAAAGAACAGCACGTCACAATTCCTGCTCATCAGGTAAATGCCGAATTCTTCGAAGAAGGCAAAATGTTTGACGGCTCCTCAATCGGCGGCTGGAAAGGTATCAACGAATCCGACATGGTTCTGATGCCAGACGCAACCACTGCGCTCATTGACCCGTTCTACGAAGAGTCTACCCTGATTATCCGTTGCGACATCCTTGAGCCAGGCACGCTGCAGGGCTACGACCGCGACCCACGCTCCATCGCTAAACGCGCTGAAGAGTACCTGCGTTCTACCGGCATCGCGGACACCGTGCTGTTCGGGCCAGAGCCAGAGTTCTTCCTGTTTGACGACATCCGCTTTGGTGCATCTATCTCCGGTTCCCACGTGGCTATCGACGATATCGAAGGCGCATGGAACTCCTCCACCAAATACGAAGGTGGTAACAAAGGTCACCGTCCAGGCGTGAAAGGCGGTTACTTCCCGGTTCCTCCGGTCGATTCTTCACAGGACATTCGTTCTACCATGTGTCTGATCATGGAAGAGATGGGCCTGGTGGTTGAAGCGCATCACCACGAAGTGGCGACAGCCGGTCAGAACGAAATCGCAACCCGCTTTAACACCATGACCAAAAAAGCGGATGAGATTCAGATCTACAAATATGTGGTTCACAACGTTGCCCACCGCTTCGGCAAAACCGCGACCTTCATGCCAAAACCGATGTTCGGCGATAACGGTTCCGGTATGCACTGCCACATGTCTCTGTCCAAGAACGGTACCAACCTGTTCTCTGGCGACAAATATGCGGGTCTGTCCGAGCAGGCGCTGTTCTACATCGGTGGTGTTATCAAACACGCTAAAGCGATCAACGCCCTGGCGAACCCAACCACCAACTCTTACAAGCGTCTGGTCCCAGGCTACGAAGCGCCTGTTATGCTGGCTTACTCTGCCCGTAACCGTTCTGCTTCTATCCGTATCCCAGTGGTTGCGTCTCCAAAAGCGCGTCGTATCGAAGTGCGCTTCCCGGACCCAGCGGCTAACCCATACCTGTGCTTCGCAGCGCTACTGATGGCGGGTCTTGACGGTATTAAGAACAAGATCCACCCAGGCGAAGCGATGGATAAAAACCTGTACGACCTGCCGCCAGAAGAAGCGAAAGAGATCCCACAGGTTGCCGGTTCTCTGGAAGAAGCGCTGAACGCGCTGGACGCCGACCGTGAGTTCCTGACGGCTGGCGGTGTGTTCACTGACGACGCCATCGATGCTTACATCGCCCTGCGTATCGAAGAGAACGACCGCGTGCGCATGACTCCACATCCGGTTGAGTTCGAACTGTACTACAGCGTTTAAGTTTGACGATTTCAGGCGACCTTTTACGCCTGAAATCGAAAGCAGATTTTTTGTTGCCGTGGAAACTTTTTAGCCCATCTCCGGATGGGCTTTTTTCTCCACCAACAAACTGATCTCACACGCTTTTTACACTGAAAAAGCTATACTGCACTAAATTAGTGCACCCAACTCCAGGAGACTGCTTAATGGCAACTGGCACGCTGCCCGATGCTGGGCAGATCCTCAATTCTTTAATCAACAGTATCTTACTGGTCGACGATGAGCTGGCGGTGCATTACGCCAACCCTGCGGCACAGCAATTGCTCGCCCAAAGCTCGCGTAAATTATTTGGTACACCGCTCCCGGAACTGTTGAGTTATTTTTCGCTGAATATTGCGCTGATGCAGGAGAGTTTAGCCGCCGGACAGGGCTTTACCGACAACGAAGTCACCCTGGTCATCGACGGACGTTCGCATATTCTCTCGCTAACAGCACAGCGCCTGCCGGACGGATTAATTTTGCTGGAAATGGCACCGATGGATAATCTCCGTCGACTCAGCCAGGAGCAGCTCCAGCACGCTCAGCAAATCGCGGCCCGCGATCTGGTACGTGGCCTTGCCCATGAAATTAAAAACCCCCTGGGTGGCCTGCGGGGCGCCGCACAGCTGTTAACCAAAGCGCTGCCCGACCCGGCGCTTGCCGAATACACCAACGTCATCATTGAACAGGCCGATCGCCTGCGCAATCTGGTGGATCGCCTGCTGGGCCCGCAACAGCCGGGTATGCACGTCACGGAAAGCATCCACAAAGTGGCTGAGCGCGTCGTGAAGCTGGTATCGATGGAGTTACCGTCCAACGTGACGCTGATTCGAGACTACGATCCGAGCCTGCCGGAATTGCCGCACGATCCCGATCAGATTGAACAGGTTCTATTGAACGTTGTACGAAATGCTCTGCAGGCGCTTGGCGCTGAAGGCGGGCAAATCATTCTGCGCACACGCACCGCGTTCCAACTGACGCTGCATGGCGTGCGCTATCGCCTCGCCGCACGAATCGACGTTGAAGATAACGGGCCAGGTATTCCTTCGCATCTGCAGGACACACTGTTTTACCCGATGGTCAGCGGGCGCGAAGGCGGAACTGGGCTGGGCTTATCCATTGCCCGTAATTTGATCGACCAACACTCCGGCAAAATTGAATTTACCAGTTGGCCGGGTCATACCGAGTTTTCGGTTTACCTGCCAATAAAAAAATAAGGTGACGACGATGCAACGAGGGATAGTCTGGGTAGTCGATGATGATAGCTCCATCCGCTGGGTGCTTGAACGCGCGCTCACGGGCGCAGGGTTAAACTGCACCACCTTTGAAAGCGGCAGCGAAGTGCTTGATGCGCTCATCACCAAAACTCCGGACGTGCTGCTTTCAGATATTCGGATGCCGGGCATGGACGGGCTTGCGCTGTTAAAGCAAATCAAGCAACGCCATCCGATGCTTCCGGTCATCATAATGACCGCTCACTCTGACCTGGATGCCGCCGTCAGCGCCTATCAACAGGGCGCATTTGATTATCTGCCAAAACCTTTTGATATTGATGAAGCCGTCGCCCTGGTGGAACGTGCGATCAGCCATTATCAGGAACAGCAACAGCCGCGCAACGCACCGGTGTTTGGCCCGACAACCGATATCATTGGCGAAGCGCCCGCGATGCAGGATGTCTTTCGCATCATCGGTCGTCTGTCGCGTTCGTCCATCAGCGTACTGATCAACGGTGAATCAGGGACCGGTAAAGAGCTGGTCGCTCACGCGCTGCATCGCCACAGCCCACGCGCAAAAGCCCCGTTTATCGCCCTGAATATGGCCGCTATCCCGAAAGATTTGATCGAGTCGGAGCTGTTTGGTCATGAAAAAGGCGCGTTTACTGGCGCGAATACCATTCGCCAGGGCCGCTTCGAACAGGCTGACGGCGGGACACTTTTCCTCGATGAAATCGGTGATATGCCGATGGATGTGCAAACGCGTCTGCTACGTGTTCTTGCCGATGGGCAGTTTTATCGCGTCGGCGGCTATGCGCCGGTGAAAGTCGATGTGCGTATTATCGCCGCAACCCACCAGAATCTGGAGCAGCGCGTGCAGGAAGGTAAGTTCCGTGAGGACTTATTCCACCGCCTGAACGTGATTCGCGTTCATCTCCCGCCGCTGCGTGAACGTCGGGAAGATATTCCTCGTCTGGCGCGTCACTTCCTGCAGGTGGCCGCTCGCGAACTGGGCGTCGAAGCCAAACTGCTGCACCCGGAAACGGATGCAGCGCTGACGCGTCTGGCCTGGCCGGGCAACGTGCGTCAGCTGGAAAACACCTGCCGCTGGCTGACGGTGATGGCGGCCGGTCAGGAGGTGTTGATTCAGGATCTGCCCAGCGAATTGTTTGAAGCCACCGCACCAGAAAGCAGTACCGGACAGTCGTTACCCGATAGCTGGGCGACGCTGCTGGCACAGTGGGCGGATCGCGCGCTGCGTTCCGGTCATCAAAACCTGCTTTCCGAAGCGCAACCTGAAATGGAGCGCACTTTGCTGACAACGGCATTGCGTCATACGCAGGGGCACAAACAGGAAGCGGCTCGCTTGTTAGGCTGGGGTCGAAACACCCTGACGCGGAAGTTGAAAGAATTAGGGATGGAATAACGCCTGATGGCGCTGCGCTTATCAGGCCTACGTATTGTCAGCCAGGTCAGCGCAGCACCACCGGGAAATTTTAGATCACGCGAGAGAATTGCTGCAGTCGCGCTTTCTGGCGCAAATAGGCGTCGAAACACATGCAGATATTACGAATCAATAAGCGTCCTTTCGGCGTCACCTGAATCGCCTTATCCGTCACCTCCACCAGCCCGTCTTTCGCCAGCGGCGCAAGCAGCTTCAGATCTTCAGCAAAGTAGTCGGTAAAGGTGAGTTTCCACTGGGACTCGACGTCTGCAAAATCGAGGCGGAAGTTGCAGATCAGCGCCTTAATGACATCCCGACGAATGCAGTCATCGCGCGTTAACGCAATACCGCGCCACAGAGCGTTGCCGGTTTCATCCACCTGCTGATAATACTGCTTCAGTTCTTTTTGATTCTGCGCGTAACAGTCGCCAATCATGCTGATCGCCGACACGCCCATCCCCAGTAAATCCGTATCACCCTGAGTGGTATAACCCTGGAAATTACGATGCAACACGCCTTCACGCTGGGCAATCGCCAGCTCGTCATCAGGGCGGGCAAAGTGGTCCATGCCGATAAACTGGTAGCCAGCTTGTGTCAGAGAAGTGATGGTTTCCTGCAAGATATCCAGCTTTTGCTGCGCAGAGGGCAGGTCAGCATCTTTGATTTTGCGCTGGGCGGCAAACAGCGTCGGCAGGTGCGCGTAGTTAAAAACGCTCAGGCGGTCAGGATTCAGCTCAGCCACGCGTTTCAGCGTGAAGGCGAAGCTTTCCGGCGTTTGCTTAGGGAGGCCATAAATCAGGTCGATATTCGTGGAAGTAAATCCGATTTCACGCGCATGATTCAGCAACGCAAAAATAAATTCCTCGTCCTGCTCGCGATTGACCAGGCGCTGAACTTCTTTGTTAAAGTCTTGAACGCCCATGCTCAGGCGGTTAAAGCCCTCGGCACGCAGGTGATCGAGAACATCCAGCTCTATTTCACGCGGATCGACTTCAATAGAAATTTCGGCATCGGCATCAAAACGGAAATTAGCGCGCAGCAAGCTCATCAGACGGCTGATTTGCGCTTTGTTGAGATAGGTTGGCGTACCGCCGCCCCAGTGAAGCTGACTCACGTTGCGGCCAGCCACCAGCGGTGCACGATGCAGGATTTCCTGCTCTAACGCATCCAGATACTGATCGGCTTTGTGCTGCTGACGAGTAACGATTTTATTGCAGCCGCAGAAATAGCAGAGCTTATGACAGAAAGGAATGTGAACATACAGCGAAAGCGGGCGCTCAGGATAACGCGCAACCGCCTGCAAAAAATCAGCCTCGCCGAAGGATTCAGAGAACTCCAGCGCGGTCGGGTATGAGGTATAACGCGGCCCGGAATAGTTATATTTCTGGATCAGGGCCAGATCCCAGTCGATGCTTGGTACAGACATGCTCACTCCTTCCGTTGGTGTCGCGTTCGTATACGGCGGCCCGTTTTAACCCCATTGCGGGCTAAAACTCGGGTGCGCAGCCACTTCTGTCGCCGCGACAACCGCCGTAGTTTAACGAATAACCACACCAGATAACATATAACCGGAAGGGTTATAAGGAGGACTATTGAGCCCGCCGGGTGCAAATGTTAGTTTCCACCTTTCAGCAGACGCATCATATCGTCCTGCTTTTCTTCTTCTTCGTCTTCATCATCGTCGTAGGAGAGACCGAGCTGCTGCATCAGTTCATCGATACGATCCAGTTTGGCATCTACCCATTTCTGCTCTTCAGCATTCAGGGATTCGCCTGCCTCAAGGCGTTCCAGCAGCGCGTCCAGGCGCTCATCATTTTCCAGCATATCCAGCTCAGCCTGCGGTGAAAGCATAGGTTTCTCGCTCTTCTTCAGTTTTTGCTGCTTGATAACCGGGGTGTCTGTCACGCCCAGTGGAACAGGAGTTTTGCTCCCGATACGCGGATCTTTTAGTTTAGATTGTTGCGCGGCAGAACCGGATGCATTGCTACCGGTCGCACGGCTACCCGAAGCATGGCCACTGTGCTTTTTCGCACGTTTGCGATCGCGAGCTTCCTGATTCAGTTCTTCACGGGTTTTGCGGTGCGCTTTTGCCGGGCGTTTAGCGCCCGCTGTGGATGTCGGTTTTTTCATGATGTCTTGTCTTTAAGCCGTTTCTTCAGTATAGAATTGCGGCGAAATCTAGCAGAAAGCAAGCAAAGAAAAAAGGCAACAGAGCAATCTGTCGCCTTTTTTCCTGACTCTCAACCCTTAACGGGTCAAACATTCCGTGTTTGCCAACAACTCGCCCTGTTTATCCTTTAGCGGATACCGTCCGTGATACGGTTCCTTTTCCCTTTTAAACGCCTCCAGGCGTGTACCATCCCTTGTGGTCCTGAGTCTTCGCCTCCTGGCGCTCCTGACCCTCTTCCTTAAGTCTTTATCCTGTTGGCATCCTCGCCGTGGGTGCTACTTTACCTTTTTCAGTGCACCAGACAAGCCGCTAAATAGTCCAAAATAGAACTTTCGGATAATTCCAGATAATCAACCAACTGATTTTAAATGCTTTGTGTTTTTTTCCGTATGAGGATCCTCTTAAATCTCCCATAGCGATGATGGTCGATGTCTTACAATGCCAATGGTTTTAATCTTGCCCAAGAGCGAAGTGAAAAGCCTTTTGTCTGCATTCAGGTATACTCCCCTTCAGAATAAGATTTTAGGAGACGACCCCGTGACTAACTGGAACTACCAACAGACGCATTTTGTCACCAGTGCGCCTGATATTCGCCACTTACCGCCCGATACGGGTATTGAAGTGGCATTTGCTGGCCGCTCCAATGCGGGTAAATCCAGCGCCCTGAATACGCTCACTAACCAGAAAAGCCTGGCGCGTACCTCAAAAACACCTGGTCGTACTCAGCTGATCAACCTTTTCGAAGTCGCCGAAGGCAAACGCCTGGTGGATTTACCGGGATACGGTTATGCAGAAGTGCCAGAAGAGGTAAAAATCAAATGGCAGCGTGCGCTGGGTGAGTACCTTGAAAAACGCCAGTGCCTGAAAGGTCTGGTTGTGCTCATGGATATCCGCCATCCGCTTAAAGATCTCGATCAACAGATGATCCACTGGGGTGTGGCGAGCGAAATCCCGGTGCTGGTGCTGCTGACCAAAGCCGATAAACTGGCGAGTGGGGCGCGTAAAGCACAGCTGAAAATGGTGCGGGATGCGGCTGTTGAATTTGGTGGTGATGTGCAGATCGAAACGTTTTCATCCCTGAAAAAGCAGGGCGTGGATGTACTGCGTCACAAGCTCGACAGCTGGTATAACGGCATAGAACCCGCGACAGAAGCGGAAGAGTAATAAAAAAGCGCGGCGATGACCGCGCTTTTTTTTGGTCCAAATATTTTCTTTGCCGCAATAAAAAACGCCCCAGTCATTACTGACTGGGGCGGCTAAAATATTCAGCCAAATCCGATTACGTGAAGTAAAAGGTCTGAAAGATAGAACATCTTACCTCTGTACCCTACATCGATAACTCTACTCTTTTTTTATCGCTGGACAAAGCACTTTTTGTAGTTTTTTTTCACTCTTTACATAGGTAAATCTAATGATTGTCACAAAGAGCGGGCTGTTATGTTGCTTACTTACATAATCAGCCGCTTTGTCGTCTAACCCTTAGTGAGCCTGATCCCAGTTCACCCCACTCCCCACTTCCACCAGCAATGGCACATCTAATTTCATGCTGCTTTCCATCAGTTCATGGATCTTTTTCGAGACGGCTTCCAGATCATCCTTGTGCACTTCAAACACCAGTTCATCGTGAACCTGCATGATCATTTTTACGCGTGGTTTGTCGTTTTCCAGCCAGGCATCAACCGCAATCATGGCGCGCTTGATGATATCCGCGGCTGTCCCCTGCATCGGGGCGTTGATTGCCGCACGTTCCGCGCCAGCACGGCGAGCCGCATTGCTGGACGTAATATCAGGCAGATACAAACGACGGCCATCCAACGTTTCAACGTAGCCTTTTTCCTTCGCCTGGGCGCGGGTGCGTTCCATGTATTCCAGAACGCCAGGATAACGCTCGAAGTAGAGATCCATGTACTTCTGCGACTCTTTACGCGGAATATTGAGCTGACGGGAGAGGCCAAAAGCGCTCATGCCGTAAATCAGGCCGAAGTTGATCGCCTTCGCGCTGCGGCGCTGTTCGCCAGTGACACTCTCTAACGGCAAACCAAAGACTTCAGCTGCAGTCGCGCGGTGAATGTCTTTTCCTTCAGCAAACGCGGTCAACAAACCTTTGTCACGTGACAGGTGCGCCATGATGCGCAGTTCGATTTGCGAGTAGTCGGCAGAGACAATCAAGTAGTCATTCGGAGCAATAAAGGCCTGACGAATACGACGCCCTTCTTCATTACGCACCGGAATGTTTTGCAGGTTTGGATCGGTTGATGACAATCGTCCTGTCGCGGCAACCGCCTGATGATAAGAAGTATGAACGCGACCGGTTTTTGGGTTGATCATCAGCGGCAGCTTATCGGTGTACGTCGATTTAAGCTTCGCGAGACCACGGTATTCCAGAATGACTTTGGGCAGCGGGTAATCCAGCGCCAGTTCTTCCAGCACCTCTTCAGACGTCGATGGTGCGCCGCCCGGGGTTTTCTTCAGCGGTTTAATTCCCTGTTTTTCAAACAGAATCGTTTGCAGCTGTTTGGTCGACGCCAGGTTGAAGGGCTCGCCAGCAATATCGTGTGCTTTAAGTTCCAACTCGTTCAGACGCAGGGCAATCTCTTCCGAATGCTTGTGCAGAACGGCTGGATCGATTTTAACGCCGTTGCGCTCAATACGTGACAGCACAGGCACCAGCGGCATTTCCACATTCTCGAAAATGTTCAGCGGCCCTTCCTGCTTTTGCAGTTTCGGGTACATTTTCAGGTGCAATTGCAGCGTCACGTCAGCATCTTCAGCCGCGTAGCGACCCGCTTCTTCCAGGGCAATCTGGTTGAACGTCAGCTGGTTTTTTCCTTTCCCGGCAATTTCTTCAAAGGTGACGGTTTTATGTTTCAGCCAACGATCGGAAAGTGAATCCATATCATGACGGCCCGCCACGCTGTTCAGAATGTAAGATTCCAGCATGGTGTCGTAGGCGATACCGCGCAGCTCGATGCCGTAGTTCTGCAAGATGCCGCGATCGTACTTCAGGTTTTGCCCCACCTTGAGCGCTTTGTCATCTTCCAGCAGCGGTTTGAGCAGCTCAAGCACGCGGTCACGGGAGATTTGGTCCGGCGCGTCCAGATAGTCATGCGCGACAGGAACATAGGCGGCGATACCCGGCTCTGTGGCAAAGGACAGTCCGACCATATTGGCAGAGATGTTATCGAGGCTGTCTGTTTCGGTATCGAATGCGAAGACCGGCGCTTTCTTCAGTTTCTCAATCCAGACGACGAGCTGCGCTTCTTCAAGTACCGTTTCGTAGTTTTCGAAGGAGAGCGTACTGGCTGCTTCTTCCACTTCCTCTTCGGCATCAACAACGATGGTCTCTTTTGGCTTAGCGGCAGGTTTCGCGCCTTTCGCCTGCATCCATTTCCCGGCTTCGACGTCGGTTATCCAGCGTTTAAACTCATATTGCTTAAACAGGCCGAGGAGCTCTTCCGCAACTGGCTGCTGAACTTCGAGTTGTTCGCAGGTGAGTTCCAGCTCAACGTCAGTTTTGATGGTGGCCAGCTTATAGGAAAGGTAAGCCACATCTTTATTTTGCTCCAGCTTCGCGGCCATGGTTTTGGCACCACGGAACGTCAGCCCGGCGATTTTGTCTGATTCGGCATACAGCGTATCCAATCCACCGAGTCCCTGCAGCAGCGCCTGCGCGGTTTTCTCACCTACGCCCGGCACGCCCGGAATGTTATCCGAGGAGTCACCCATCAAGGCGAGGAAGTCGATGATCAGTTCTGGTGGTACACCATATTTGGTGACGACCTCTTCCGGCCCAAGAATGGTGTTAGTCATGGTATTGATCAGGGTGATACCAGGCGTAACCAGCTGCGCCATGTCTTTATCACCCGTACTGATCAGCACCGGACGGCCCAGTTTCTCCGCTTCACGTGCCAGGGTACCGATGACGTCATCAGCTTCGACACCAGAGACCGCCAGCAACGGCAGGCCCATTGCTTTCACCATAGTGTGCAGTGGTTCAATCTGCGCGCGCAGATCGTCCGGCATTGGCGGACGATGGGATTTGTAATCCTCAAACAGCTCATCGCGGAACGTTTTACCTTTCGCATCGAATACCACGGCCGCATGGGACGGCTGATATTGAAGGATCAGGCTGCGTAGCATATTCAGCACGCCGTACATCGCGCCGGTTGGCTCTCCTGCGCTATTGGTCAGAGGAGGAAACGCATGATACGCCCGATACAGGTATGAAGAGCCGTCGACGAGAATAAGAGGGTTTTCTGGGATCTGAACCATAATGTCCGTGCCTTTAATCAATTAATGGCTAAAGGATGCCACAGAAGGATGAAAACATCAGTTTTTAGCTCGGAATACAGGAAAAGATTTTGCGATCGTCAGGATCGCTCGCAAAATCAAACTGTGGATAAGTTTGTGCATACTTTTAATTCATATGAATAATCGTGTCACTACCGGATCTTGTTTTAATTATTTATTCAATTTTATCAGTATGTTATAAATAGATCTTGTTGACATATTTCCAATTGATGACTATTTGCTCTATGTGGATATAAGAAACGGTGAATCCTGTTTTGCAGACAAATACTCTGTTGAGGCACATTTGCCCCACCCTCTCAGAGTGAAAGCCGCCTGCTTTTATTCGTTTTCTGGTAAAATCAGCGCCCTGCGCAGCGATCTGGCCGCCAGAATCCAGCTAACCACCTGAAAAAGCTCATCATGTCGAGATTACTCGCTGCGATAACATTACTGTTAAGCATCATTTTAACCATCCTGGTGACCATCGCTTGTTCTGTTCCGATCATCATTGCCGGAATCATTAAGCTGCTATTGCCTGTTCCTGGCGTCTGGCGAGCGGTATCTGCGTTCTGCAATTTTATGATGTACTGCTGGTGTGAAGGTCTGGCGCTGTTGTTGCGTCTGAATCCGCATCTGACATGGGATATCGAAGGGCTAGAAGGCCTGAACAAGAAAAATTGGTATTTGCTGCTCTGTAATCACCATAGCTGGGCAGATATCGTGGTGTTATGCGTGCTGTTTCGCAAACATATCCCAATGAATAAATACTTTCTTAAGCAGCAACTGGCGTGGGTACCGTTTATCGGGCTGGCCTGTTGGGCTCTGGATATGCCGTTTATGAAACGCTATTCTCGCGGCTATCTTATTCGTCACCCGGAACGTCGCGGTCGAGATGTTGAAACGACGCGGCGCTCCTGCGAAAAATTCCGCGCACATCCGACGACGATCGTTAACTTCGTGGAAGGCTCACGCTTCACGGAAATGAAGCGCCAGCAAACTCGCTCCCCTTATAAAAACTTATTGCCGCCTAAAGCGGCAGGGATTGCGATGGCGCTTAATGTTCTTGGAGAGCAGTTTGATAAATTGCTGAACGTCACTCTGTGCTATCCAGAAAATGACGCAACGCCGTTCTACGATATGTTGAGCGGAAAGCTGACGCGGATCGTGGTGAGAGTAAATCTGGTGCCCGTGAATGAAGAGCTACACGGTGATTACATCAATGATAAGAATTTCAAACGTCGCTTCCAGCTGTGGCTGAATACGTTGTGGAATGATAAAGATGTGCTCATAAACGATTTAAAATCTACAAACAAAAACGCCGGTCTCTGACCGGCGTTTTCACTTTTATTTCTTCTCAACCAGATACTTCACGGTCTCGGCATACTGTTGCACGAAGATATCCATGCTGCTGGTATCCATGCCCTGCGGGTTAATCTGATATTTGCCATTAACAAACATTGCCGGAACGCCCTGCAACTGAAGATCAGCGGCAGCTTTTTCCTGCTGAGCGACCAGAGATTTCACCACGAAGCTGTTCCATGCTGCGTCGTAATCTTCACCTTTCACGCCGGCATCAACAAAAACTTTACGAATATCGGCAACGGTCTGAACGGTTTGGGTTTTCTGTACGGCTTCAAACATTGGCGCCGTCACTTGATCTTCCACGCCCAGCGCCAGAGCAACAGCCCAGGCTTGCGTCAGATCTTTACCCAAAGGACCCAGGAATTCGACATGATACTTGGTCATTTTGGTGCCTTCAGGCAGCTTTTTCTTCACGTTATCAGAAACGTGCAGAACTTCTTCAAACTGATAGCAATGAGGGCAATAGAATGAGAAGAACTCAAGCACCTGAGGCTCACCGGCGACCGGTTTTTCAAGGGTAGTAAACTGTTTGCCATCGCTGAATTGAGCAGCAGATGCGCTAAATGCCAGAATCATACCTGCCAGCGCCAGCCATATTTTTTTCATGATCAAATTTCTCCTGATGTGTCCGATTAATACATTGGCGTTAATTGTAGTGGCGGTTCCTGTAGAACCTTAACTTGCTGAATAAAGGTGGTTGTCTGGCTACGCCAGTAATCTTCCCCGGTCAACCACGGGAAATTTTTAGGAAACGCGGGATCGTCCCAACGCCTGATTAGCCAGGCGAGATAATATACAAGTCGCATAGCTCGTAAAGGTTCAATCAGGGCGATTTCGTCTGAATTAAAGGGACTAAACTCTTCGTAGGCTTCAATGATAGTTTCAAGCTGCATTCGCTGTTCGGCTTTATCGCCATTCAGCAGCATCCACAGATCCTGAATCGCTGGCCCCATACGCGCATCGTCGAGATCGACAAATAGCGGGCCGTCGCGCCAGAGAATATTCCCGGCGTGGCAGTCACCATGAAGGCGCAGAATATCTGTTTGATCGTCCCAGCACTCAGTTACCGCCGCAATAAGGGCATCCGTGGCTTTCAGGAAATTCGCTTTCAAGGCTTTCGGAATCAGCGTTGATGTTTCGAATACCTGGCGGGGTTCCGTCAAATATTCCTGAATCCCGATCGTAGGGCGTACGTTGAAGGCTTTTTTACGTCCCGTCTGATGGATTCGTCCCAAATAACGAGCAACCCACTCCATCTGATCGATATTATCCGCCTCAAACTGGCGGCCACCCAGGCTCGGAAAAACAGCAAAGTAATATCCTTGATGCGTGAGCAGTGACTGGTTATTAAACTGAATGGGTGCGGCCACCGGAACATCATCGTTGACCAAATCGAGAGCGAACTGATGCTCTTCCTGAATTTGCTCAGCCGACCAGCGTTGGGGCCGATAAAATTTGACGACGAAGCGCTGACGATCCTCGTCCTGGAATTGATAGACGCGGTTTTCGTAGCTGTTTAAGGGAGTTAGCCCGGAATCCACCCGAATACCCTGTTCGAAGAGGGCATCCATAATGGTATCCGGGTTTAATGTCTGGAAAGTAAAAGCCGTGTCGTTCATCCGATCATCCGGAAATTATACGAATGATTCAGGATATCATTTCACAGCGATTTCGGTGGCGCCGCTTACAAGGTTTTACTCTTTAATTATGCCACGGGCACGCAGCAGTGCAGTTTTGAAATCTTCCTCATAATCTTTCTTAATGCCCGGAATGGCCGCATCTTTATCAGAATCACGCATTTTAAGATGGTAGATCAGGATGTCATCAGAAAGGTCGGTCAGTTCACCGTCATAACCTGACTCTTTCGCCAGTTTCTGTAAAAATTGCATCAGGTTGAGTTCTGGCTCTTTTTGCCAGGCTGGCTGGAGAAGTTCGATAACTTCATTCAGACGTTTACATTTCATTGTCGTGCTCCTTTCATTGATAGGAACACGTTAGCAGGGTCAATCCCACAATAAAAGAGGCGACATTAGTGAATCAGTGCCGAGAAGTGATCGGCGTCGTTCTAGCCGGGGGAAGAGCGACGAGAATGGGCGGGAAAGATAAGGGCTTACAAGAGCTTAATGGCAAGCCATTATGGCAGCATGTTGCCGCTACGCTTAGTAATCAAGTGGAAACCATCGCTATCAGCGCTAACCGCCACATCGATATTTATCGGCAAAGCGGGAATCCGGTCTACCAGGATAACCAAGAAGATTACCTTGGTCCACTGGCCGGAATGCTGAGCGTTATGCAGCAATCTGACGGGGAATGGTTCCTCTTTTGTCCGTGTGATACGCCGTTTATCCCCTCCAGCCTTGCTGAGCGGCTGATTCATCAACGTGAAGATGCGCCCGTTGTCTGGGTTCATGACGGCGAGCGCGATCATCCAACGATTGCGCTTGTTAACCGGAAATTAATCCCTGAATTAGAAGCTTATCTGGCTGCGGGAGAACGACGAGTCATGGTGTTTATGCATCAGTCTGGCGGCCATTCCGTTGATTTTAGTGATTTGAAATCTGCTTTTATTAACGTGAACACTACTGAGGATCTGCAAATGATGCAGGGGAAAGAATGAAACCTGTTTTAGCGATCGCCGCATGGAGCGGTACCGGGAAAACCTCGCTTCTCAAAAAGTTGATCCCGGCTCTGTGTGCTAAGGGAATCCGTCCAGGATTGATTAAGCACACTCACCACAACATGGATATCGATAAGCCGGGGAAAGACAGTTACGAGCTGCGTAAAGCCGGCGCGGCGCAAACTATGGTAGCCAGCGCGCAGCGATGGGCATTAATGACGGAGACCCTCGAAACAGAAAGTTTGGATCTGAATTATCTTGTAAGCCGAATGGACCATTCAACGCTGGATCTGGTGCTGGTCGAGGGGTTTAAACATGAATCCGTGCCCAAGATTTTGCTTTTTAGAAGCGATGCGGGGCATGAGATCGATGAGTTAACCGTAGATCAGCATGTTATTGCGGTGGCCACTGACGTTTCGCTGTCGCTTGAAGTTCCAGTGCTGGATTTAAATGATACTAATGCGATCGTCGAGTTTATTCAGGCGTGGATGGCGGGGAAATAATTGAGCGGTTTTTCAGTTTTATGGCTTATTTATATAAGGACAAAAACGCAAAAAGGCCATCCTTCCGGATGGCCTCTTCACTTAATTGATGCCTGGCAGTTCCCTACTCTCACATGGGGAGACCCCACACTACCATCGGCGCTACGGCGTTTCACTTCTGAGTTCGGCATGGGGTCAGGTGGGACCACCGCGCTAAAGCCGCCAGGCAAATTCTGTTATCAACCCGCATCTCTGCAGGTCAATTAATCTGTTATCAGGCTGAAACTGATGTCTCTCTTCCGCCAAAACATCTTCGGCGTTGTAAGGTTAAGCCTCACGGTTCATTAGTACTGGTTAGCTCAATGCATCGCTGCACTTACACACCCAGCCTATCAACGTCGTAGTCTTCAACGTTCCTTCAGGACTCTCAAGGAGTCAGGGAGAACTCATCTCGGGGCAAGTTTCGTGCTTAGATGCTTTCAGCACTTATCTTTTCCGCATTTAGCTACCGGGCAATGCCATTGGCATGACAACCCGAACACCAGTGATGCGTCCACTCCGGTCCTCTCGTACTAGGAGCAGCCCCCCTCAATTCTCCAGCGCCCACGGCAGATAGGGACCGAACTGTCTCACGACGTTCTAAACCCAGCTCGCGTACCACTTTAAACGGCGAACAGCCGTACCCTTGGGACCTACTTCAGCCCCAGGATGTGATGAGCCGACATCGAGGTGCCAAACACCGCCGTCGATATGAACTCTTGGGCGGTATCAGCCTGTTATCCCCGGAGTACCTTTTATCCGTTGAGCGATGGCCCTTCCATTCAGAACCACCGGATCACTATGACCTGCTTTCGCACCTGCTCGAGCCGTCACTCTCGCAGTCAAGCTAGCTTATGCCATTGCACTAACCTCCTGATGTCCGACCAGGATTAGCTAACCTTCGTGCTCCTCCGTTACTCTTTAGGAGGAGACCGCCCCAGTCAAACTACCCACCAGACACTGTCCGCAACCCGGATTACGGGTCTACGTTAGAACACCAGCCATTAAAGGGTGGTATTTCAAGGTTGGCTCCACGCAGACTGGCGTCCACGCTTCAAAGCCTCCCACCTATCCTACACATCAAGGACCAGTGTTCAGTGTCAAGCTATAGTAAAGGTTCACGGGGTCTTTCCGTCTTGCCGCGGGTACACTGCATCTTCACAGCGAGTTCAATTTCACTGAGTCTCGGGTGGAGACAGCCTGGCCATCATTACGCCATTCGTGCAGGTCGGAACTTACCCGACAAGGAATTTCGCTACCTTAGGACCGTTATAGTTACGGCCGCCGTTTACCGGGGCTTCGATCAAGAGCTTCGCGTTACCGCTAACCCCATCAATTAACCTTCCGGCACCGGGCAGGCGTCACACCGTATACGTCCACTTTCGTGTTTGCACAGTGCTGTGTTTTTAATAAACAGTTGCAGCCAGCTGGTATCTTCGACTGGTTTCAGCTCCGTCCGCAGGGACTTCACCTACACACCAGCGTGCCTTCTCCCGAAGTTACGGCACCATTTTGCCTAGTTCCTTCACCCGAGTTCTCTCAAGCGCCTTGGTATTCTCTACCTGACCACCTGTGTCGGTTTGGGGTACGATTTGATGTTACCTGATGCTTAGAGGCTTTTCCTGGAAGCAGGGCATTTGTTACTTCAGCACCGTAGTGCCTCGTCATCACACCTCAGCGTTAACAAGCGTCCGGATTTACCTAAACGCTCCGCCTACATGCTTAAACCGGGACAACCGTCGCCCGGCTAACATAGCCTTCTCCGTCCCCCCTTCGCAGTAACACCGAGTACAGGAATATTAACCTGTTTCCCATCGACTACGCCTTTCGGCCTCGCCTTAGGGGTCGACTCACCCTGCCCCGATTAACGTTGGACAGGAACCCTTGGTCTTCCGGCGAGCGGGTTTTTCACCCGCTTTATCGTTACTTATGTCAGCATTCGCACTTCTGATACCTCCAGCACCCCTCACAGGACACCTTCAACGGCTTACAGAACGCTCCCCTACCCAACAACACATAGTGTCGCTGCCGCAGCTTCGGTGCATGGTTTAGCCCCGTTACATCTTCCGCGCAGGCCGACTCGACCAGTGAGCTATTACGCTTTCTTTAAATGATGGCTGCTTCTAAGCCAACATCCTGGCTGTCTGTGCCTTCCCACATCGTTTCCCACTTAACCATGACTTTGGGACCTTAGCTGGCGGTCTGGGTTGTTTCCCTCTTCACGACGGACGTTAGCACCCGCCGTGTGTCTCCCGTGATAACATTCTTCGGTATTCGTAGTTTGCATCGGGTTGGTAAGCCGGGATGGCCCCCTAGCCGAAACAGTGCTCTACCCCCGAAGATGAGTTCACGAGGCGCTACCTAAATAGCTTTCGGGGAGAACCAGCTATCTCCCGGTTTGATTGGCCTTTCACCCCCAGCCACAAGTCATCCGCTAATTTTTCAACATTAGTCGGTTCGGTCCTCCAGTTAGTGTTACCCAACCTTCAACCTGCCCATGGCTAGATCACCGGGTTTCGGGTCTATACCCTGCAACTTAACGCCCAGTTAAGACTCGGTTTCCCTTCGGCTCCCCTATACGGTTAACCTTGCTACAGAATATAAGTCGCTGACCCATTATACAAAAGGTACGCAGTCACCTAACAAGTAGGCTCCCACTGCTTGTACGTACACGGTTTCAGGTTCTTTTTCACTCCCCTCGCCGGGGTTCTTTTCGCCTTTCCCTCACGGTACTGGTTCACTATCGGTCAGTCAGGAGTATTTAGCCTTGGAGGATGGTCCCCCCATATTCAGACAGGATACCACGTGTCCCGCCCTACTCTTCGAGTTCACAACGTGTGCATTTTTGTGTACGGGACTATCACCCTGTACCGTCGGACTTTCCAGACCGTTCCACTAACACACGCGCTGATTCAGACTCTGGGCTCCTCCCCGTTCGCTCGCCGCTACTGGGGGAATCTCGGTTGATTTCTTTTCCTCGGGGTACTTAGATGTTTCAGTTCCCCCGGTTCGCCTCATGCCACTATGTATTCATGACATGATAGTGTGTCGAAACACACTGGGTTTCCCCATTCGGGTATCGCCGGGTCAAAGGTTCATATCACCTCGCCGACGCTTATCGCAGATTAGCACGCCCTTCATCGCCTCTGACTGCCAGGGCATCCACCGTGTACGCTTAGTCGCTTAACCTCACAACCCGAAGATGTTTCGTAAAACACCATCGTGTTGCGAAAATTTGAGAGACTCGAACACACCGTCATTCTGTTCTTATTACGGAGAACAGACGCAGCGTGTCGTTTCAATTTTCAGCTTGATCCAGATTTTTAAAGAGCAAATATCTCAAACATGACTCAGGAGTCAGTTTTGAGATATTGAGGCAGGTGACTTTCACTCACAAACCAGCAAGTGGCGTCCCCTAGGGGATTCGAACCCCTGTTACCGCCGTGAAAGGGCGGTGTCCTGGGCCTCTAGACGAAGGGGACGTGTAAGTCTCAATCGCAAGACGCCTTGCTATTTACTTTTCATCAGACAATCTGTGTGGACACTACAAAGGCAGGTTCTTCAGGTAAGGAGGTGATCCAACCGCAGGTTCCCCTACGGTTACCTTGTTACGACTTCACCCCAGTCATGAATCACAAAGTGGTAAGCGCCCTCCCGAAGGTTAAGCTACCTACTTCTTTTGCAACCCACTCCCATGGTGTGACGGGCGGTGTGTACAAGGCCCGGGAACGTATTCACCGTAGCATTCTGATCTACGATTACTAGCGATTCCGACTTCATGGAGTCGAGTTGCAGACTCCAATCCGGACTACGACGTACTTTATGAGGTCCGCTTGCTCTCGCGAGGTCGCTTCTCTTTGTATACGCCATTGTAGCACGTGTGTAGCCCTACTCGTAAGGGCCATGATGACTTGACGTCATCCCCACCTTCCTCCAGTTTATCACTGGCAGTCTCCTTTGAGTTCCCGGCCGAACCGCTGGCAACAAAGGATAAGGGTTGCGCTCGTTGCGGGACTTAACCCAACATTTCACAACACGAGCTGACGACAGCCATGCAGCACCTGTCTCACGGTTCCCGAAGGCACTAAAGCATCTCTGCTAAATTCCGTGGATGTCAAGAGTAGGTAAGGTTCTTCGCGTTGCATCGAATTAAACCACATGCTCCACCGCTTGTGCGGGCCCCCGTCAATTCATTTGAGTTTTAACCTTGCGGCCGTACTCCCCAGGCGGTCGACTTAACGCGTTAGCTCCGGAAGCCACTCCTCAAGGGAACAACCTCCAAGTCGACATCGTTTACGGCGTGGACTACCAGGGTATCTAATCCTGTTTGCTCCCCACGCTTTCGCACCTGAGCGTCAGTCTTTGTCCAGGGGGCCGCCTTCGCCACCGGTATTCCTCCAGATCTCTACGCATTTCACCGCTACACCTGGAATTCTACCCCCCTCTACAAGACTCTAGCCTGCCAGTTTCGAATGCAGTTCCCAGGTTGAGCCCGGGGATTTCACATCCGACTTGACAGACCGCCTGCGTGCGCTTTACGCCCAGTAATTCCGATTAACGCTTGCACCCTCCGTATTACCGCGGCTGCTGGCACGGAGTTAGCCGGTGCTTCTTCTGCGAGTAACGTCAATCGCTAAGGTTATTAACCTTAACGCCTTCCTCCTCGCTGAAAGTACTTTACAACCCGAAGGCCTTCTTCATACACGCGGCATGGCTGCATCAGGCTTGCGCCCATTGTGCAATATTCCCCACTGCTGCCTCCCGTAGGAGTCTGGACCGTGTCTCAGTTCCAGTGTGGCTGGTCATCCTCTCAGACCAGCTAGGGATCGTCGCCTAGGTGAGCCATTACCCCACCTACTAGCTAATCCCATCTGGGCACATCTGATGGCAAGAGGCCCGAAGGTCCCCCTCTTTGGTCTTGCGACGTTATGCGGTATTAGCTACCGTTTCCAGTAGTTATCCCCCTCCATCAGGCAGTTTCCCAGACATTACTCACCCGTCCGCCGCTCGTCACCCGAGAGCAAGCTCTCTGTGCTACCGCTCGACTTGCATGTGTTAGGCCTGCCGCCAGCGTTCAATCTGAGCCATGATCAAACTCTTCAATTTAAGTTTGATGCTCGTGAATTAAACTTCGTAATGAATTACGTATGTTCACTCAGAGACTTTGGTATTCATTTAGCGTCTTTCGACGTTTAGAATCCATGTCACTTTGAGTGCCCACACAGATTGTCTGATAAATTGTTAAAGAGCAGTGCAACGCGGCTTTCGCTCACCGTTGCGAGGTCCCGTATAATACGTTTTCCTCATTCAGAGTCAAGCGTTTAATTTCGCTTTTCTCTGTCGGCGTTCATCGCTGAACCCCTTCTGTCCCGGCGGCTTGCGTGCCGTTGTTCCGTGTCAGTGGAGGCGCATTATAGGGAGTTATTCTGAGGTGACAAGAGGAATCTTAATAAAATTTTCTAACCGCGTTTTTTTTCACCAAAACGCCTTATGACAAGCCATAAATTGTTCTATTTGCTGTTATTGCAGCCACAATCACACGCCAGATGGCATACTTAATAGCATGAACCATTAAGGAATAAGAGCGATGCCCTTAAGCGCGCAACAGCTGGCAGCCCAAAAAAACCTCTCTTATGTGCTGGCAGAGAAACTGGCTCAACGCATTCTGGCCGGAAAATATACGCCAGGAAGCATTCTACCAGGTGAAATGGAACTGGGAGAGCAGTTTGGTGTGAGCCGCACTGCCGTTCGCGAAGCGGTGAAGACGTTAACCGCGAAAGGCATGGTGCTCCCGCGCCCACGTATCGGGACACGCGTGATGCCCCAGAGCAACTGGAACTTCCTCGATCAGGAGCTACTCTCCTGGTGGATGACTGAAGAGAATTTCCATCAGGTCGTTGAGCACTTCCTTATTATGCGCAGCAGCCTGGAACCGCAGGCCTGTTTACTTGCCGCCCTGCAAGGCAGTGCTGAACAGAAAGCCCAGCTCAATACGCTGATGGACGAAATGACCTTCCTGAAGCAGCATTTCAACCGCCAGCGCTGGATTGAAGTGGATATGGCCTGGCATGAGCAGATCTACGCGATGAGTGGAAACCCCTTCCTGACCTCCTTTGCCTCCCTGTTCCACTCGGTGTACCACACTTACTTTGCTTCTATTACTCAGAATGACGTGGTGAAGCTGGATCAGCACCAGGCCATTGTTGATGCCATTCAGGATAGCGACGGCCAACGCGCTTTACTCGCCTGCCAGGTTTTATTAGCGACGCCACACCAACAACCGGACAATCAATGACTGAGAAAAAAGCACGCAGCATGGCGGGATTGCCATGGATTGCGGCAATGGCTTTCTTTATGCAGGCGCTGGATGCCACCATTCTTAACACGGCCCTCCCGGCCATTGCTGAAAGTCTCAACCGTTCTCCACTGGCGATGCAATCCGCCATCATCAGCTATACGCTGACCGTCGCGATGCTGATCCCGGTGAGCGGCTGGCTGGCGGACCGATTCGGCACGCGCCGGATCTTTATGCTTGCCGTCACGCTCTTTACCCTCGGCTCGCTGGCCTGTGCGCTTTCGACCTCTTTATCCGAGCTGGTTGTGTTCCGCATCCTGCAGGGCATCGGTGGAGCGATGATGATGCCGGTCGCACGCCTGGCGTTATTACGCGCCTACCCGCGCAGCGAACTGCTTCCGGTACTGAACTTTGTCACCATGCCCGGCCTGGTTGGCCCGATCCTCGGCCCGGTTCTCGGCGGCGTACTGGTGACCTGGGCGAGCTGGCACTGGATATTCCTGATTAACATTCCGATTGGCGTGGCCGGTCTTTGCTACGCCCGCAAATACATGCCGAACTTCACCACGCCGAAGCGCAGCTTTGATATGGGCGGTTTTTTCCTGTTCGGCCTGAGTCTGGTGCTGTTCTCTACAGGCATGGAGTTATTTGGCGAAAAAATCGTGGCCACCTGGATCGCGCTTTCCATCATCCTGAGCGGTATCTTGCTTTTCCTTCTTTATATACGTCACGCGCGCCGACACCCGACGCCCCTCATTTCATTGCTGTTGTTCAAAACCCGAACCTTCTCGGTGGGCATTGCCGGAAATATCGCTTCGCGCCTGGGCACCGGCTGCGTGCCGTTTTTGATGCCATTGATGCTGCAGGTCGGGTTTGGTTATCCGGCGCTCATTGCCGGATGCATGATGGCGCCGACCGCCGTCGGGTCCATTCTGGCGAAATCGATGGTGACGCAGATCCTGCGCAGACTGGGTTATCGTAAAACACTGGTGGGCGTCACGGTGTTTATCGGGCTGATGATTGCGCAGTTCTCGCTTCAGTCCGCCGCCTTCCCGGCGTGGATGCTGCTGCTCCCGCTCTTTATCTTAGGGATGGCGATGTCGATCCAGTTCACCTCGATGAACACCATCAGCCTTGCGGATCTGACGGACGAAAACGCCAGCGGCGGCAACAGCGTGCTGGCCGTAACGCAACAGCTGTCGATAAGTCTTGGGGTCGCGGTGAGCGCAGCGGTGCTGCGCGTCTATGAAGGGATGGAAGGGACGAACACGGTGGAGCAGTTCCACTACACCTTTATTACGATGGGCGTCCTGACGGTGGTCTCGGCGCTGGTGTTTATGCTGCTGAAGCCAAAAGACGGTCGTAATCTGATTAAAGATCGCCACCCTGCGAAACAGAACCGCGTTCCATCAGAACAGGAGTAAGCTGCAACCGCTGCTGCGAAAGTGCGGGCTGCGCCATCCGATGAATCAATACATCGATCGCCAGCTCGCCCAGCTCGTCTTTCGGCTGATGAATTGTGGTCAGCGGCGGCGTCATATACTGAGCCAGTTCGATATCATCGTAACCAATCACCGCCATATCCTGAGGAACGCGTAATCCCGCCTGATACAGTGCCTGATACGCGCCAAAAGCCATCGCATCGTTGCCGATAAATACCGCCTGCGGTCGCACGTCCTGCGACAGCAGTTTTTGCATCGCTTCAAAACCGCCGTTAAATTCAAAATCACCGGTGATGCGATACCCGTCCGGAATCGGCAGGCCCGCGCGATCCATGGCCGCAAGATACCCTTCAAGACGCAAACGCGCCGGGGTTTTATCCAGTGGCCCGGTAATGCAGGCGATGCGGGTGTAGCCTTTATCGATCAGATATTGCGTCGCCATATCGCCGCCCAGCAGCGAGTTATCCTGAATCAGATCACTGGTCCCGTCGAAGGGTGCCCAGTCCATCATCACCGTCGGAACCGAAGGATAGCGCTGCATGATCTCTTTTGAGGGCTGGTGCGTCTCGGTACACAGCAGCAGCAATCCGTCGACGCGCTTTTGCATCAGGGTTTCCAGATTACGGTTCATGCGCTGTTCGTCACCTTCGGTGTTACATAACACCAGGCTGTAACCGCGTTCAAAACAGCTGCGTTCAACGCCGCGCACCAGCTCTGAATAAAAAGGATTGGTACTGGCGGTGATCAGCATACCGATGGTGTGGGTCTGATTAAGTTTGAGACTGCGCGCGAGCGCCGAAGGAGCATAGTTGAGGTCTTTGACGGCAGCTTCGACTTTTTCCCGAATGGCCTCGCTGACAAAGCGATCGTTATTAATGACGTGGGAAACCGTCGAGGTAGAAACGCCCGCCATACGGGCGACATCTTTCATTGTGGCCAAACGTTACCTCTGCTGACTCAAAAATTCATCAATCTCTTTGCGCCACGGAACCGAAGGCTGTGCCCCTTTACGCGTCACCGCAATCGCAGCGGCAGCGTGAGCAAAGCGAATGGCGTTGTCCAGCGTACTGCCTTCCAGCAGAGCCGTAACCAGCGCACCGTTAAAGGTGTCTCCCGCTGCAATGGTATCAATCGCTTTGACCTTAAAGCCGGGAACACGGCGGCCTTCACCGTTAACGCTGGCCCATACGCCGCGACTGCCCAGCGTAATGATGACCGTTCCTATGCCTTTATTGTGCAGTGCCTGGGCGGCACGCGCTGCGTCGTCATCATTTTCCACGCAAATACCCGTCAGCTTTTCAGCTTCCGTTTCGTTCGGGGTGATGATGTCCACCAGCGCCAGCAACTCGTCTGATAATAGACGCGCTGGAGCAGGGTTAAGTACGACAGTGGTATGATTTTCATGTGCAATTTTCGCGGCCGCCAGCACGCTTTCCACCGGCGACTCGAGCTGCATTAGCAGCGCTTCTGCGCTGGCAATCAGCCCACGCTGTTCTTCTACACGCTCAATATTCAGCGCCGCATTGGCTCCCGCATGAATACCGATAACATTCTCACCTTCCGCGTTGACGAAGATCAGCGCCACGCCGGTTGATTCGCCTGCCACCACGCTGACCGGCGCAATATTGATATTGTCGCTTTCCAGCTGTTTACGCACACGCTCGCCGGTGTCGTCATCCCCCGTACAGGCAATAAACGCGATGTTCGCCCCGCTGCGCCCGGCTGCTACCGCCTGGTTTGCGCCTTTGCCGCCGAAAGCCACCTGATACTGATTGCCAGTGACGGTTTCGCCAGGCGTCGGGAAAGAGTCAAGGTTAAGAATGTGATCGGCATTGATACTGCCAAGGACGACGAGATTGACTGCGGTTTTCATGTTTGAGGTGTCCAGTAAAGAAGCCACCGGTTTGACCCGGTGGCGTATGCCACACTTTTCTTTATTTATAGTCCCTCAGACCATCAATGACGGCCTGAATCGCCTATTACTGCTTGACGACCAGCTTCAGGTCAACCGGATATTTAGCCTGGACTTTCTCGCCCTTCAGCACTTTATCCGCAGTCTGAACGCCCGTCGCGCCAATCTGCTCTGGCAACTGAGCGATAGTCGCCGCCAGTTTGCCATCGTTTACCGCTTTCTCACCGTCTGGCGTACCGTCAAAACCAACGACCATCACATCAGATTTACCGGCAGTTTGCAGAGCACGCAGCGCGCCCAGTGCCATTTCGTCGTTCTGCGCGAATACGGCCTGTACTTCAGGATGCGCGGTCAGCAGGTTCTGCATGACGTTCAGGCCTTTAGTACGGTCGAAGTCAGCAGGCTGGCTGGCCAGGACGTTAAATTTGTGCGCGGCAACAGCCTGCTGGAAACCTTCGCCACGCTCACGCGCTGCGGAGGTCCCTGCGATACCTTGCAGTTCGATAACTTTGGCGCCTTCACCGGCTTTCTTGGCGATGTAG
Source organism: Lelliottia jeotgali (assembly GCA_002271215.1). Taxonomy (NCBI): domain Bacteria; kingdom Pseudomonadati; phylum Pseudomonadota; class Gammaproteobacteria; order Enterobacterales; family Enterobacteriaceae; genus Lelliottia; species Lelliottia jeotgali. Next base: position 4,560,367 of record CP018628.1, read on the forward strand.
TCACCGGCGATTTTGCCGCCCAGCACGTTATCAGATGCGATGTGGCTGACCACTTCGCCTTTGGTTGCCACGCGGTCCAGGGTAATCACAGGGATTTTCGCCTGGTTTGCCATCTTCACGGCGTTACCTACCGCGTCAGAATCAGTTGGGTTGATCAGCAGGATTTTGGTGCCACGAACGGTTAAGTCCTGAACGTTGGCCAGCTCTTTCGCCGGGTTGTTCTGTGAGTCCAGAACCACCAGGTTATAGCCCAGTTTGTCAGCTTCTTTCTGCGCGCCATCCTTCAGTGAGACGAAGAACGGGTTGTTCAGCGTAGAGATGACCAGCGCGATGGTGTCTTTCGCCATTGCGTTCGCACTCACGGTAGCGCTCAGCGCCACAGCAGAAACCAGGGTAGCCAGTTTTTTCATGTTCATATTCAAGATGTCCTGTAGTGTCGTCAGTTACTGTTTTTTGTTGTCTACCAGAACCGCCAGCAAAATCACCACTGCTTTAACGATCATCTGGTAATAGGAAGAAACACCTAATAAATTCAAACCATTATTCAGGAAGCCAAGGATAAGTGCGCCGATCAATGTCCCAACAATGCGACCTTTGCCGCCCGCCAGGCTGGTACCGCCCAACACCACCGCGGCAATCGCATCCAGCTCATATCCCGTACCCGCCGTCGGCTGCGCAGAAGAGAGACGCGCCACTTCGATGATGCCCGCCAGCGACGCCAACAGGCCGCACAGGGAATAGACGATAATTTTGACTTTATTGACGCTGATGCCGGAAAGACGCGTCGCCGCTTCGTTACCGCCCAGGGCATAGATATAGCGGCCCAGACGGGTGTGGTGCAGCATGTACCACGCCGCCAGGAAGACGATCCCCATAATCCACACCGGCGTAGGAATACCCAGCGGACGACCGATACCAAACCAGCCAAACAGATCGGCGTTGTCGGTAAAGCCGGTATTGACGGGGCTGCCGTTGGTGTAGACCATCGTCACACCGCGCAGCAGCAGCATCATCACCAGCGTGGCGATGAACGCCTGCACGCGGCCTTTTGCCACAATCATTCCGGTGACCGCACCGACAGCCGCACCTAACGCCAGCGCCGCCGCAATCGCCACCAGCGCGTTGACCTCAATCCCTACAATCGAGGCCGCCACCGCGCCGGTGAGCGCCAGCAGAGAACCGACGGACAGGTCGATTCCCGACGTCAAAATCACCAGCGTCATGCCTACGGCCATAATGGCGTTAACGGATGTCTGCTGAAGAATATTGAACAGGTTATTAACGGTAAAAAAGTTCGGGCTCATGGTCGACACAATCGCGATCAGCACCAGCAGGGCGATCAGCGATTTTTGTTCCAGCAGCCACGCTTTAGTGAAATAGCGGCGACCAGCAACAGCCTGGGTAGTCATCTTCTTACTCCTGATTCACGCGATTAAGCTTGCCCACAGCGGCAGCCATCAGAACTTCCTGGGTGGCCTGCTCGCGAGTGAATTCACCGCCGAGATGCCCTTCATGCATAACCATAATGCGATCGCTCATGCCTAATACTTCTGGCATCTCGGAAGAGACCAGAATGATGCTCAGACCGTCAGCCTTGAACTGGTTAATCAGCTGATAAATCTCTTTCTTTGCGCCGACGTCTACGCCACGGGTTGGCTCGTCGAGGATCAGCACTTTCGGACGCGTCATCAGGCCGCGGGCAATCGCCACTTTCTGCTGATTACCGCCAGAGAGCAGGCCAATCGCCTGTTCCATCGACGGGGTTTTCACGTTAAACAGACGGATAAAATCACTCACCGCCTGCTGTTCGTCTTTGTGCTTTAAGCTACCGCCGCTGCGGCTGAAGTAGCGCAGCGCCGTCAGGGACATATTCTCTTTCACCGACATCCCGAGTACTAAGCCGTCGCGCTTACGGTCTTCGGAGATATAAACGATGCCGTTTGCCAGCCCATCCTGCGGAGAACGGGTGACCACTTCATGACCGTCGAGAGTGACGTACCCGCTGGCACGCGGCAGTGCGCCATACAGCACTTTCATCAGCTCGGTACGACCCGCGCCCATCAACCCCGCTACGCCCAGAATTTCGCCCTGATGCAGAGTGAAAGAGACGTCATGCACGCCCGGCCCGCACAGGTTATCGACCTTCAGGCGAACAGCACCCGGTGCTTTGTCGAGACGGGGATATTGTTCTTCGAGCTTACGTCCCACCATCATCTCGATCAGCGAATCTTCGGTCAGAGACGACACTTCGCGTTCGGCAATAAACTGGCCGTCGCGGAATACCGTCACGTCATCGCAAATTTCGAAGATCTCTTTCATGCGGTGGGAGATATAGACAATCCCGCGCCCCTGGGCTTTTAGCTCACGAATAACGCGGAATAAAGATTCGGTTTCGGTATCAGTCAATGCATCGGTCGGTTCATCCATGACGATGACTTTCGACTCGAAGCTCAGCACCTTGGCGATTTCAACCATCTGCTGATCGCCGATAGACAGGTCGCCGACCAGACGGTCGCTTTTGAAGCGCAGGTTCAGCTTCGCCAGCAGAATGTCGGCTTCGGCGTACATCTTTTTCCAGTCGATTTTGCCGAAGCGGTTAACGAACTCGCGGCCGAGGAAGATGTTTTCCGCAATGGTGAGCTGCGGGATAAGGTTCAGTTCCTGATGGATGATACCGATCCCGGCTTCCTGAGAGGATTTTGGCCCGGTGAAGGTGGTCTCTTTCCCCAGCCACAGCAGCGTGCCGGCGTCACGGGCGTAAATGCCGGTGAGCACTTTCATCATCGTGGATTTGCCCGCGCCGTTTTCACCCACCAGCGCCATGACGCGCCCGGAGTAAACATTTAACGCCGCGCCGGAGAGGGCTTTTACGCCCGGGAACGATTTATCGATCCCTTTGAGTTGCAATAATGCGTCCATGATGGCCTCAGAAGGTGACGCCAGCACAGAGAATGATATTCGCATACGGGGAGCATTCCCCGCTGCGAATCACCGCCTGACTGTCTGCGGTTTGTTGTTTGAATTGTTCGTGCGTTGTGTAACGAATTTCTATGGTGTTTCCCTGGTGTTGTTGCAGTTGCTCGATGTGGCTAAGCAACGTTTCGTGGAGCTGCGGATTATGTTGTTTGATTTCCGTCGCGAGAATGGCCGTCTCAACCTGCATCTCCGCCGTCACCACGTTCAGTACCTGCATAAACGAGGGCACGCCCTGGGTTAATGCCATATCAATACGGGTTGTGCTGCGCGGAACCGGTAAGCCTGCATCGCAAACCACCAGCGTATCGGTATGCCCAAGACGGGAAATAACCGACGAGATTTCAGAATTGAGTACCGTACCTTTCTTCATTTTCTTGCTCCACTAGCGAAACGTTTCGCTGAATTAAGTTTAATCTCAACGGTGTTCAGAAAACCATCATGACGTAACAGAATTGTGATCAACGTCGAAACGTTTCGCTAAGTGAAATGGGGAGCAACAGAATTGCCCTGCGGCGCTACGCTTGCGCGGGCCTACGGGTAAAGTAGGCCGGGTAAGCGAAGCGCCACCCGGCATTTTTGGAAGGTATTGCGGATGTTAAATCTCGACCTGCGTCCCTAGCTCAATCACGCGGTTAGGCGGGATTTCGAACTGGTCGGGCGCGCGCAGGGCGTTACGTTGCAGAATGAGATACAGCTTGCCGCGCAGACGCAGATACCACGGACGTTTGCCGACGATCAGTGACTCGTGCGACATAAAGAACGAGGTTTCCATCATTCGACAGCTCAGACCCTCAAGACCACAGCGGTGGAATACCTCTTCCACATTTGGCGTTTCACGCCAGCCGTAGCTCGCCACCACGCGCCAGAAGGTCGGCGAAAGCTGCTCGATCTGTACGCGGCGAACGTTATGCACATAAGGCGCATCTTCGGTGCGCAGCGTCAGCAGAATCACGCGCTCATGCAGCACTTTGTTGTGCTTGAGGTTGTGCATCAACGCAAACGGGATAACGTTCAACGCACGCGACATATACACCGCGGTGCCCGGCACGCGTACCGGCGGGGATTTCTCCAGCGAGGCGATCATCGCTTCCAGAGAGTTACCGTGCTCATGCATACGGCGCAGCAGACGGAAGCGCTCGCTCTTCCAGGTGGTCATCACCAGGAACATCACCAGACCCAGGGTCAGCGGCAGCCAGCCACCGGAGACGATTTTGTCGAGGTTTGCGGAGAACAGCGGCACATCGATACACAGGAAACCGACCAGAATCAGCGCCACCAGGAACTTGTTCCAGTGCCAGTTCCGGTACGCCACCGTCGTGGAGAGAATCGAGGTCAGCACCATCGTGCCCGTCACGGCGATACCGTACGCCGCCGCCAGGTTGCTGGAGTGCTCGAAGCTGACAATCACGATCACCACGGCAAAGTAGAGCAGCCAGTTAATGAACGGAATGTAGATCTGCCCGGATTCCATCTCCGAGGTGTGAATAATACGCATCGGCGACAGATAGCCCAGACGAACCGCCTGGCGCGTCAGGGAGAAGACGCCGGAAATTACCGCCTGTGAGGCAATCACCGTCGCCAGGGTTGCGAGGATCAGCATCGGGACCAGCGCCCAGTCAGGGGCCAGCAGGAAGAACGGGTTCTTGATCGCTTCAGGATGTTTGAGCAGCAGCGCGCCCTGGCCAAAGTAGTTCAGTGCCAGAGACGGCAGCACCACGGAGAACCAGGCCAGACGAATCGGCAGCTTACCGAAGTGGCCCATATCTGCGTACAGCGCTTCCACACCGGTAATCGACAGCACGACAGCGCCGAGCGCGACAAACGACACGGTTTTGTATTCGAGGAAGAAGTGGACCGCCCACATTGGGTTCAGCGCCTGCAGCACTTCCGGGTTGGAAAGAATACCGCGCAGCCCGAGCGCCGCCAGGATCAGGAACCAGGCCAGCATAATCGGCGCAAACAGCTTACCCACCAGCCCCGTACCGTGCTTCTGAATCGCGAACAGCAATGTCAGCACAATAATGGCGAGCGGCACCACCCAGGTATCCAGCTGCGGCGCGATAATCTCCAGCCCCTCTATCGCTGAGAGGACCGAAATCGCCGGGGTGATAACCACTTCTCCATAGAAGAAGCTGCCGCCAATCAGGCCGATAATCACCAGGAACGAGGTCATTTTTGCCGAGGTATTGCGCCCGGCAAGGGACATGAGCGTCAGGATCCCACCTTCACCGGCGTTATCTGCACGCATGACGAAAGAGAGATATTTAACCGAGACGACCAGGATCAGCAGCCAAAATATAAGTGACAAAAAGCCAAAAACGGCGTCACGTTCAACACCAAAACCAAACTGACCGGATAGACATTCTCGAAGCGTATAGAGCGGGCTGGTACCGATATCACCGTACACAACCCCAATGGCCGCAAGCGTTATAGCGCGTAATGATTGCTTATTATCAGTGCTCATAGACTAGTCTTTTCGTTGTATAACAAATGTGTGCTTAGTCCCTTGGCCCACAAAAAGGCGCACAGTATGCACGATTAATCGCAAGATCGTACCCCTAAATGCAACCACATTAATGTAGCGCAAAGAAAATAGTGCCGCACTTCAGTCTATTACCAGCCCATGCTGAAACGTCTATACTCGCATCAATTAGCTGCGACGACGCCGAAAGGATGCAACACAATTATGGCTCACTCACATTTATTAGCAGAAAGAATTTCCCGCCTCAGCGGTGCGCTGGAGAAAGGCCTTTTCGAACGCAGCCACGCGATTAGGCTCTGTTTGTTGGCAGCGCTCAGCGGTGAAAGTGTGTTCCTGCTCGGTCCGCCCGGCATTGCTAAAAGCCTGATTGCTCGCCGACTTAAATTTGCTTTCCAGAACGCGCGCGCCTTTGAATATCTGATGACCCGTTTTTCCACCCCGGAAGAGGTGTTTGGCCCGCTCTCGATTCAGGCCCTGAAAGATGAGGGGCGTTATCAGCGCTTAACGGCGGGCTATCTCCCCGAAGCTGAAATCGTGTTTCTGGATGAGATTTGGAAAGCTGGCCCGGCGATACTGAACACCCTGCTTACCGCTATCAACGAACGCCGTTTTCGTAACGGCGCGTTCGAGGAAAAAATCCCGATGCGTCTGCTGGTGGCCGCATCCAACGAACTTCCTGAAGCCGACAGCAGCCTCGAAGCGCTGTATGACCGAATGCTAATTCGCCTGTGGCTGGATAAAGTGCAGGACAAGTCGAACTTCCGCTCTTTATTGATAAGCCAGCAGGATGAGAATGAAAATCCGGTTGCGCCGTCGCTACAGGTGACAGACGAAGAGTATCAACAGTGGCAACAGGATATCGGTAAGGTGAAACTTCCCGACGCCGTTTTTGAGCTGATCTTCATGCTGCGCCAGCAGCTGGATGTATTACCTGCTGCGCCTTATGTCTCGGATCGTCGCTGGAAAAAAGCCATTCGTCTGTTGCAGGCCAGCGCATTATTCAGTGGACGGGATGCTGTCGCCCCTATCGATCTTATCCTGTTAAAAGATTGTCTGTGGCACGACGGCGAAGGTATGCATTTGATGCAGCAACAGCTGGACGTTTTGATGACCGGGCACGCGTGGGGGCAGCAGGCGATGCTCACCCAGTTGGGCGCTATTACTCAGCGACGCATTCAGCTTCAGCAGCAGCAAAGTGATAAAACGGCGCTGAAGGTCAGCCGACTCGGCGGGATGTTTTCGCGTAAACCTCACTACGAGTTACCCACCGAACTGACGGAAACCTCGCTGACACTCTTGCTCCAGCAACCGTTAAAACTCCACGATATGCAGGTGGTGCACATCACCATTGAGCGCGACGCGCTGTCACAGTGGCTGGACAAAAACGGCGAAATCCGCGGAAAGCTAAACGGTATTGGCTTTGCCCAGGTACTGAATCTGGAAGTGGATACCAGCTTGCATCTGGTAATCCGCGATGTGAGTTTACAAGGCTCTCGTCTCGCGTTGCCTGGGAATGCCTCGGAGAATGTTCCGGAAGAGATAAAACAGCAGCTCGAAGCACTCGATACTGAATGGCACCAGCAGCACACGCGCTTCAGCGAACAACAAAAATGTCTCTTTATTCATAGCGACTGGTTAGGTCGTATCGAAGCCAGCCTGCAGGATGTCAGCGCGCAGATCAAACAGGCGCGTCAATGCTAACTCTGGATACGCTCAATGTGATGCTGGCAGTCGGAGAGGAGGGGATGATCGAGGAGATCCTGCTCACCTTGCTCGCCTCGCCTCAGCTGGCAGCATTCTTTGAAAAGTTTCCCCGTATAAAAAAGGCTGTCACTGACGATCTTCCGCGCTGGCGGGATAATCTTCGCCGCCGGCTAAAAGAGACCGAAGTCCCGCCGGAACTGACTGAAGAAGTGGTGTGTTATCAGCAAAGCCAACGGCTCTCGACCGCACAATTCATCATCCAGCTCCCGCAGATCCTGACACTACTCGATAAAGTGCATTCTCCTTATGCAGCCCAGGCTCATCAGTTGGTCACGGACAACGCCAGCTTTACACCCGCGCTGCATACGCTCTTTTTACAGCGATGGCGACTCAGCCTGGTGGTACAGACTACTTCGCTCAATCAGCAGCTTCTGGAAGAAGAACGCGAACAGTTACTCAGTGAAGTTCAGGAGCGGATGACCCTAAGCGGCCAGCTGGAGCAGGTGCTGGTGGAAAACGAAAACTCAGCCGGGCGTCTTTGGGATATGAGCGCCGGGCAGATCCGGCGCGGCGACTATCAGCTGATCGTTAAATATGGCGATTTTCTGGCACAACAACCCGAGCTGATGCAGATCGCTGAACAACTTGGCCGTTCGCGGGAAGCGAAGTCAGTGCCGAAGAAAGATGCGCCGATGGAGACCTTCCGCACCCTGGTGCGCGAACCGGCGACGGTGCCGGAACAGGTCGACGGCCTGCAGCAGAGCGATGATATCCTGCGCCTTCTGCCGACGGAGCTGGCGACGCTAGGCATCACCGAGCTGGAATATGAATTCTACCGTAGGCTGGTGGAGAAACAGCTCCTGACCTATCGCCTGCACGGTGAGTCCTGGCGCGAGAAAATCAGTCAGCGCCCGGTCGTTCATCAGGATTTTGACGAGCAGCCGCGTGGGCCATTTATCGTCTGCGTCGATACTTCCGGGTCGATGGGCGGTTTTAACGAACAATGCGCCAAAGCATTTTGCCTGGCGCTAATGCGCGTGGCCCTCGCCGATCGGCGCCGCTGCTTTATTATGTTGTTTTCCAGTGAAGTGGTGGGATACGAGCTGACAGGAGAGCAAGGTATTGAGCAGGCGATCCGCTTTTTGAGCCAGCGTTTTCGTGGCGGCACCGACATCGCCAGCTGTTTTCGCGCCATCGCAGAACGCATGCAGGGCGGAGACTGGTATGACGCGGATGCGGTGGTGATTTCCGATTTTATTGCCCAGCGGCTGCCGGATGATGTGGTCGCGAAGGTGAAATCGTTACAGCGGGATCAACAGCATCGTTTTCACGCTGTCGCCATGTCGCAACATGGAAAACCCGGCATCATGCGCATCTTCGATCATATCTGGCGCTTTGATACCGGGTTGCGTAGCCGCCTGGTCAGACGTTGGCGGCGTTAGGATTACAGCAAGGAACCGACGCTTTCACGAACCTGCTGCGGCCACACGCCACATTGTACTTGTCCGATATGGGAAAGTTGCAGCAACAACATTGTCAGACGCGACTGGCCGATACCGCCACCGATAGTTTGCGGCATTTCGCCGCGCAGCAGGGCCTGGTGCCATTCGAGCTTCAGGCGATCTTCATCCCCCGTTGTCGCCAGCTGGCGCTTCAGCGCGTCGGCGTCCACCCGAATGCCCATTGAAGAAAGCTCGAACGCATCTTCCAGAATCGGGTTCCACACTAAAATATCGCCGTTCAGACCAGCCAGTTCACGCTCATCGCGGGTACTCCAGTCATCATAGTCTGGGGCACGGACGTCGTGGCGTTGACCGTCAGACAGCTTGCCACCGATACCGATCAGGAAGACGGCGCCCAGCTCTTTAGCGATTGCGCGCTCACGGCCTTTGGCATCGAGATCCGGGAAACGGCTCAGCAGATCCTGACTATGAACAAAATGGATCGCGTCTGGCAGGAACGGTGCCAGACCGAACTCTTCACTCACCGCCGCTTCGGTCGCTTTGATCCCCGCGTAGATCGCTTCTACGGTAGATTTCAGCGTACCCAGGTGGCGTTCACCATCACCCATAACACGTTCCCAGTCCCACTGGTCAACGTAAACGGAGTGAATGGCCGTCAGGCGGTCTTCATCGGGGCGAAGGGCTTTCATGTGCGTGTAGAGCCCTTCGCCCGCGCTGAAGTCGTGTTGTCCCAGTGTCTGACGCTTCCATTTCGCGAGTGAATGAACCACTTCGAACTGAGCGTCTGGCAAGGTTTTCACTTTTACCTGTACCGCTTTTTCGCAACCAGACAGGTTGTCCTGCGTCCCATCGCCGACACGGCTAAGAATCGGAGCCTGGACTTCAATCAGGCCAAGCTTCTCTTCGAGCTGACGTGAGAAATGGGATTTAACGAAACTGATCTGGCGTTGTTTTGCGATGTAAGCGGTTTTCATTTTTATACTCCTGCGTCCTGTTGATATTGATTAAGCAACAAAAACGGCACTCAATTCAATAATCAAACAACAAAAAGCCAGCTTCACTTTTGATTCGCTAAAATAAGGCGCTAGAATAGAAGGATTACTCAATCTTCATAAGAAAAACCTATGGAAAATTATCAGATCGATAATCTGGATCGCGGCATCCTGGAGGCGTTAATGGCCAATGCCCGTACCGCCTATGCGGAACTGGCCAAACAATTCGGCGTCAGCCCAGGCACAATTCACGTTCGCGTAGAGAAAATGAAACAGGCGGGGATTATTACCGGGGCGCGGATCGACGTCAGTCCAAAACAACTTGGGTATGACGTGTGCTGCTTTATTGGCATTATTCTGAAAAGCGCAAAAGATTACCCCTCCGCACTGGCCCGCCTCGAAAGCCTGGAAGAAGTCACTGAAGCCTATTACACCACCGGGCACTACAGCATCTTTATTAAGGTAATGTGCCGGTCGATCGACGCCCTCCAGCAGGTACTTATCAACAAGATCCAAACAATTGATGAAATTCAGTCCACCGAGACGCTGATCTCCCTGCAGAACCCTATCATGCGTACCATTCGCCCTTAGCGGGGCAATTTAATTACCACATTTTCCACAGGTAGATCCCAGCTCGCTCACAGCGTATGATGTTCCCCTCTTTATATGAGCGAGCGATCATGGCAGATATTACTCTTATCAGTGGCAGTACTCTTGGCGGCGCGGAATATGTTGCAGAACACCTGGCGGAAAAGCTTGAAGACGCTGGATTCTCAACCGAAACACTGCATGGTCCGTTACTGGAAGATCTCCCGTCTGATGGGATCTGGCTGCTGATCACCTCCACGCACGGTGCCGGTGATATCCCGGATAACCTGCAGCCTCTCTATGATGAGCTTCTCGAACAGCTTCCAGACCTGTCAGCCGTGCGTTTTGGCGCGATTGGGATTGGTAGTCGTGAATACGACACATTTTGCGGTGCGGTAGAGAAAGTAGAAGCCGCGATCGCATCCTGTGGGGCAAAACAGATCGGCCAAACGCTGAAGATCAACATCCTCGATCACGATATTCCAGAGGATCCAGCAGAAGAATGGCTGGGTGAATGGAAAAATTTACTCAATAACGATTAAAGATCACGCGATCAGATGTGGATAAGTCTGGTTAAAACCTTGGATTAAGCGGTAGTTATCCAACGTATAACTCTTGCTCGGTTTTTGAGCTGTGTATAAGTACCGGATCTAACCCCAGCTTATACGCGGCAGGATCACCGATCATTCACAGCAAACGATCCTTTCTAACCTTATGATCTTTCTTACGAGATCCCGCTTATCCACAGAAGATGGCGATCCTAATAAGAGATCATAGTAAAACAGATCTCTAAATAAGAAGATCTTCTTTTTAATAGCCAAGATCCCAATGCTTTCTCGAAAGACTAAACTTGAGTAGAATCCACGGCCCGGGCTTAAATCCATTTTCAAACCGCTTTACGCAAGGCAGGAAAGCATGTTTTATCAGGATCCTTTTGACGTCATCATCATTGGCGGGGGTCATGCAGGCACTGAGGCAGCAATGGCCGCAGCGCGTATGGGTCAACAGACTCTGCTTTTGACACACAATATCGACACGCTGGGACAAATGTCCTGTAATCCGGCGATTGGCGGCATTGGGAAAGGACACCTGGTAAAAGAAGTCGATGCTTTAGGCGGCTTGATGGCGAAAGCGATCGATCAGGCCGGTATTCAGTTTAGGATACTAAACGCCAGCAAAGGCCCCGCTGTACGAGCCACTCGTGCTCAGGCAGACCGCGTGCTTTACCGCCAGGCTGTGCGTACCGCACTGGAAAACCAACCGAACCTGATGATCTTCCAGCAGGCGGTTGAAGATCTTATCGTTGAGAACGATCGTGTCGTGGGTGCCGTTACCCAGATGGGCCTGAAGTTCCGCGCTAAATCCGTTGTACTGACGGTCGGGACGTTCCTCGATGGCAAAATTCACATCGGCCTGGATAACTACAGCGGTGGCCGTGCAGGCGATCCGCCATCCATTTCGCTGTCTCGCCGTCTGCGTGAACTGCCGCTGCGCGTCAGCCGTCTGAAAACCGGTACGCCTCCGCGTATCGACGCTCGTACCATCGATTTTAGCGTGCTGGCTGAACAGCACGGCGACAACCCGATGCCCGTCTTCTCGTTCATGGGTTCTGCTTCTCAGCATCCTCAGCAGGTGCCGTGTTACATCACGCACACCAATGAAAAAACCCATGACGTGATCCGTAATAACCTCGATCGAAGCCCGATGTATGCAGGTGTGATCGAAGGGATCGGGCCGCGTTATTGTCCGTCGATCGAAGACAAAGTCATGCGCTTTGCCGATCGTAACCAGCACCAGATCTTCCTGGAGCCGGAAGGTCTTACCTCCAACGAAATTTACCCGAACGGCATCTCCACCAGCCTGCCGTTCGATGTACAGATGCAAATTGTTCGCTCAATGCAGGGCATGGAGAACGCAAAAATCGTTCGTCCTGGCTACGCTATTGAGTACGATTTCTTCGATCCACGCGATTTGAAACCAACGCTGGAAAGCAAATTTATCCAGGGTCTGTTCTTTGCCGGACAAATCAACGGCACCACCGGATACGAAGAGGCCGCTGCTCAGGGTCTGCTTGCAGGTCTTAACGCTGCGCGCTTCTCGGCGGAAAAAGAGGGTTGGGCACCACGTCGCGATCAGGCCTATCTGGGCGTGTTGGTTGACGATCTCAGCACTCTTGGTACCAAAGAACCGTACCGGATGTTCACCTCACGGGCGGAATATCGTCTGATGCTGCGTGAAGACAACGCCGATTTGCGTCTGACTGAAATGGGCCGCGAGCTGGGTCTGGTCGACGACGAACGCTGGGCGCGTTTCAACCAGAAGCTGGAGCGTATCGAAAGCGAACGCCAGCGTCTGAAAACGTCCTGGGTGAATCCTTTGACTGAATCCGTAGCCGAAGTGAACGCTCACTTGACTGCGCCACTCTCACGAGAAGCCAGCGGGGAAGATCTGCTGCGCCGCCCGGAAATGACCTATGAGAAGCTGGTGCAGATGACACCGTTCGCGCCAGGTCTGGACGACGCCGAAGCGGCCGAGCAGGTCGAAATCCAGGTCAAATACGAAGGTTATATTGCGCGTCAGCAGGATGAAATCGAAAAACAACAGCGTAACGAGAACACGCTGCTGCCTGCGGTGTTGGATTACCGTCAGGTGACGGGGCTGTCCAACGAAGTGATCGCCAAGCTGAACGATCATAAACCTGTGTCGATTGGTCAGGCATCGCGCATCTCAGGTGTTACGCCCGCCGCGATTTCTATACTGCTGGTGTGGCTGAAGAAACAAGGTATGCTGCGCCGCAGCGCTTAATTCCTTGATAAATTGCCCGGTGGCGCTACGCTTACCGGGCCTACCTAATTCCGTAGGGCGGGTAAGCGCAGCGCCACCCGCCAGTCAGTCCTTCAACAGGTATTCACCGTGCTCAACAAACTCTCTCGTCTGCTGGATGAAGCAGGTATTTCGCTCACCGATCACCAGAAAAATCAGCTGGTGGCCTATGTCGATATGCTGAACAAATGGAATAAGGCGTACAACCTTACGTCAGTACGCGATCCCAACGAGATGCTGATTCGCCATATTCTCGACAGTATTGTGGTTGCACCTCACCTGCAGGGTGAGCGTTTCATTGATGTGGGTACCGGCCCTGGTTTACCGGGTATTCCATTGTCCATCGTGCGGCCTGAGTGCCAGTTCACGCTGCTGGACAGTCTGGGGAAACGTGTTCGCTTCCTGCGTCAGGTACAGCATGAATTGAAGCTCAATAACATTGAGCCGGTCCAGAGCAGGGTAGAAGAGTTCCCGTCAGAGCCGCCGTTCGACGGGGTCATTAGCCGCGCGTTTGCCTCGCTCAACGATATGGTCAGTTGGTGTAAGCATTTGCCCGCGCAAGAGGGGCGTTTTTATGCGCTCAAAGGCCTGGTTCCTGATGATGAAATCGCCCAACTCCCTGATGGATATACCGTCGAATCCATTGTTAAGCTGCGGGTACCGCAACTCGATGGCGAACGGCATTTGGTGATAATTAAGCCAAACAATTTTTAAAAATATAATAAAAAATGTGTAATTCGTGCTGATCCCGGAGTGTTAAAAATCAGCGTTATGAAAGGTGTTTCTCTGAATTGATTTTAACCATGTTGTTACAGTGGATTTTCCTGAAGTTAACCTGATTTCTGTGGTTAAGCCAAAATATAGTCAACACTGAAAATATCAGCCTGCTAAAAGTCGAATTCAGTAACGAGAAGTGTTGTTAAAGTTTTATTAAAAATGTCAATGAGTGGTTTTTGTTGTGTACAGGACTGTTTTGAAAATAGTTACTGTCATTTATCTTTAATATCATAAAGATGAAATAAACCGATTTATTGATTTGATAAATATGACCTTATCGTAAATGCTTATTTTGTGATCTTGTGCACGCTTTGTATTCAACGTTTCCGCGCTGTTTGCAGTTTAGCCAAACTGTTCAATGTTTGGCGAAAAGTTAAAAAAGAGCGCTGGGGAAAATTATTTAAACATTTATTCACCTTTTCGCTACTTAATGTTTGAATTCACGGGGGCGCACCGTATAATTTGACCGCTTTTTGATGCTTGACTCTGAGCCTTAAAGAACGTTTTATACGACACGCGACATACCTCGAAGGGAGCAGGAGTAAAAACGTGATGTCAGTGTCGCTCTTGAGTCGAAACGTTGCTCGTAAGCTTCTGTTCATTCAGTTTCTGGCTGTGATAGCAAGTGGACTGCTGTTCTGCCTCAAAGACCCCTTCTGGGGCATCTCCGCAGTTTGTGGAGGTTTGGCAGTGGTTTTGCCAAACATGTTGTTTATGATTTTTGCCTGGCGTCATCAGGCGCATACACCTGCCAAAGGCCGCGTGGCCTGGTCCTTCGCTCTTGGTGAAGTGTGTAAGGTGTTGCTGACCTTTACCTTTCTGGTGGTGGCGCTGGCTGTTTTCAAAGTGGTATTTTTGCCGCTGATCGCGACGTGGGTTTTGGTGCTGGTGGTACAAGTTCTGGCGCCAGCTGTAATCAACAACAAAGGGTAAAAGGCATCATGGCTTCAGAAAATATGACGCCGCAGGATTACATAGGTCACCATCTGACGAACCTTCAGATGGACCTGCGTACATTCTCGCTGGTGGATCCGCATAACGCCCCGGCCACCTTCTGGACGCTCAACATTGACTCCATGTTCTTCTCGGTGGTGTTGGGTCTGTTGTTCCTGGCCATGTTCCGTAGCGTTGCTAAAAAGGCGACCAGCGGTGTTCCAGGGAAATTCCAGACGGCTATCGAATTGGTCATCGGCTTCGTTAATGGCAGCGTCAAAGACATGTACCACGGTAAGAGCAAGCTGATTGCTCCGTTGGCACTGACTGTCTTCGTCTGGGTCTTCCTGATGAACCTGATGGACCTTCTGCCTATCGACCTGCTGCCGTACATCGGTGAGCATGTTCTCGGCCTGCCTGCACTGCGTGTGGTTCCGTCTGCTGACGTGAATATAACCCTGTCGATGGCGCTGGGCGTATTCATCCTGATTCTTTTCTACAGCATCAAAATGAAAGGCGTAAGCGGCTTCGTGAAAGAGCTTACCTTGCAGCCGTTCAACCACTGGGCGTTCATTCCGGTCAACTTGATCCTGGAAGGCGTAAGCCTGCTGTCCAAACCGGTTTCTCTCGGTCTGCGACTGTTCGGCAACATGTATGCGGGTGAGCTGATTTTCATTCTGATCGCGGGTCTTCTGCCGTGGTGGTCACAGTGGATTCTGAATGTGCCATGGGCCATTTTCCACATCCTGATCATTACGCTGCAAGCCTTTATCTTCATGGTTCTGACGATCGTCTATCTGTCGATGGCGTCTGAAGAGCACTGATTTTTTTACCACCACTACTACGTTTTTATTGAAACAAACTGGAGACTGTCATGGAAAACCTGAATATGGATCTGCTGTACATGGCTGCCGCTGTGATGATGGGTCTGGCGGCTATCGGTGCTGCGATCGGTATCGGCATCCTCGGGGGCAAATTCCTGGAAGGCGCAGCGCGTCAACCGGATCTGATTCCTCTGCTGCGTACTCAGTTCTTTATCGTTATGGGTCTGGTGGATGCAATCCCGATGATCGCTGTAGGTCTGGGTCTGTACGTGATGTTTGCTGTCGCGTAAGTCGTTTTTAAAAACCCAAGCCACAGAAATTAAAGAGGTATTGTGCTGTGAACATGAACGCAACAATCCTCGGCCAGGCCATCGCGTTTATTCTCTTTGTCTGGTTCTGCATGAAGTATGTATGGCCGCCTTTAATGGCAGCCATCGAGAAACGTCAGAAAGAAATTGCTGACGGTCTGGCTTCCGCAGAGCGCGCTAAGAAAGATTTGGACCTTGCACAGGCCAACGCGACAGACCAGCTGAAAAAAGCGAAAGGTGAAGCTCAGGTAATCATTGAACAGGCTAACAAACGCCGTGCTCAGATCCTGGACGAAGCCAAAGCTGAAGCAGAACAGGAACGTACCAAGATCGTTGCACAAGCGCAGGCTGAAATTGATGCTGAGCGTAAACGTGCTCGTGAAGAACTGCGTAAGCAGGTTGCGATTCTGGCTGTTGCTGGCGCCGAGAAGATCATCGAACGTTCCGTGGATGAAGCTGCTAATAGCGACATCGTGGACAAACTTGTCGCTGAACTGTAAGGAGGGAGGGGCTGATGTCTGAATTTGTTACGGTAGCTCGCCCCTACGCCAAAGCAGCTTTTGACTTTGCCGTCGAACACCAAAATGTCGATCGCTGGCAGGATATGCTGGCGTTTGCCGCTGAGGTAACGAAAAACGAGCAAGTGGCTGAGATGCTTTCCGGTGCACTAGCACCCGAAACCCTTGCTGCATCGTTTATCGCCATTTGTGGTGAGCAACTGGATGACAACGGCCAGAACCTGATTAAGGTCATGGCTGAAAACGGTCGTCTGCGAGTGCTCCCGGATGTTCTCGAGCAGTTCCAGCACTTACGTGCTCTCAGTGAAGCTACCGCCGAAGTTGAAGTAACCTCTGCGAATGAACTGAGTGAAGAACAGCTTGCGAAAATCACCGCCGCGATGGAAAAACGTCTGTCACGCAAAGTTAAGCTGAATTGCAAAATCGATAAGTCTGTAATGGCAGGCGTAATCATCCGAGCGGGTGATATGGTCATTGATGGCAGCGTACGCGGCCGTCTTGAACGCCTTGCAGACGTCTTGCAGTCTTAAGGGGACTGGAGCATGCAACTGAATTCCACCGAAATCAGCGAACTGATCAAGCAGCGCATTGCTCAGTTCAGTGTTGTGAGTGAAGCTCACAACGAAGGTACTATTGTTTCTGTAAGTGACGGTGTTATCCGCATCCACGGCCTGGCCGATTGTATGCAGGGTGAAATGATTTCCCTGCCGGGAAACCGTTACGCTATCGCACTGAACCTGGAGCGCGACTCCGTAGGTGCTGTAGTTATGGGCCCGTACGCTGACCTTGCCGAAGGCATGAAAGTCAAATGTACTGGTCGTATTCTGGAAGTTCCAGTTGGCCGTGGCCTGCTGGGTCGCGTGGTGAACACCCTGGGTGCACCAATCGACGGTAAAGGCCCGGTTGATAACGATGGCTTCTCGCCAATCGAAGTTATCGCACCAGGCGTTATCGAACGTCAGTCCGTTGATCAGCCAGTTCAGACTGGTTATAAATCCGTTGATGCCATGATCCCAATCGGTCGTGGCCAGCGTGAACTGATCATCGGTGACCGTCAGACCGGTAAAACCGCGATGGCAATCGATGCGATCATCAACCAGCGCGACTCCGGTATCAAATGTGTGTACGTGGCTATCGGCCAGAAAGCGTCCACCATTTCTAACGTGGTTCGTAAACTGGAAGAGCACGGCGCACTGGCAAACACCATTGTTGTGGTGGCTACCGCTTCTGAATCCGCTGCACTGCAATACCTGGCGCCATATGCCGGTTGCGCAATGGGCGAATACTTCCGTGACCGCGGTGAAGATGCACTGATCGTGTACGATGACCTGTCTAAACAGGCTGTTGCTTACCGTCAGGTTTCCCTGCTGCTCCGTCGTCCACCAGGACGTGAAGCTTTCCCGGGCGACGTATTTTACCTCCACTCCCGTCTGCTGGAGCGCGCATCCCGCGTTAACGCTGAGTACGTTGAGAAGTTCACCAATGGTGAAGTTAAAGGTAAAACCGGCTCCCTGACTGCGCTGCCGATTATCGAAACTCAGGCGGGTGACGTTTCTGCGTTCGTTCCGACTAACGTAATTTCCATTACCGATGGTCAGATCTTCCTCGAAACCAACCTGTTCAACTCCGGTATTCGTCCTGCGGTTAACCCAGGGATTTCCGTATCCCGTGTGGGTGGTGCTGCTCAGACTAAGATCATCAAGAAACTGTCCGGTGGTATTCGTACCGCTCTGGCACAGTATCGTGAACTGGCTGCGTTCTCTCAGTTCGCTTCCGATCTGGATGAAGCGACCCGTAAGCAGTTAAGCCATGGTCAGAAAGTGACCGAGCTGCTGAAACAGAAACAGTATGCCCCAATGTCTGTTGCACAACAGGGCCTGGTGCTGTTCGCGGCTGAACGCGGTTACCTCGAAGATGTGGAACTGGCGAAAATCGGTAGCTTCGAAGCCGCATTGCTGGCTTACGTTGACCGTGATCACGCTCCGCTGATGCAAGAGATTAACCAGTCCGGTGGCTATAACGACGAAATCGAAGGCAAGCTGAAAGCTATCCTCGATTCCTTCAAAGCAACCCAGTCCTGGTAACGTCCGGCGGCTTGTCTTAGGACAGGCCGCAAGGCATTGAGGAGAAGCTCATGGCCGGCGCAAAAGAGATACGTAGTAAGATCGCAAGCGTCCAGAACACGCAAAAGATCACTAAAGCGATGGAAATGGTCGCCGCTTCCAAAATGCGTAAATCGCAGGAGCGCATGGCGGCCAGCCGTCCTTATGCAGATACCATGCGCAAAGTGATTGGTCACCTTGCGAACGGTAATCTGGAATACAAACATCCTTACCTGGAAGAACGCGACGTTAAACGCGTGGGCTACCTGGTGGTGTCTACCGACCGTGGTCTGTGCGGTGGCTTGAACATTAACCTGTTCAAAAAGCTGCTGGCTGAAATGAAAGTCTGGTCCGACAAAGGCGTTCAGAGCGATATCGCGATGATCGGCTCCAAGGGCGTTTCTTTCTTTAATTCAGTGGGTGGCAACATTGTCGCTCAGGTGACCGGCATGGGTGATAACCCGTCCCTGTCCGAACTGATCGGCCCGGTTAAAGTGATGTTGCAGGCCTATGATGAAGGCCGTCTGGACAGACTGTATGTGGTCAGCAACAAATTTATTAATACGATGTCTCAGGTTCCGACCCTCACTCAGCTGCTGCCATTGCCGGCATCAGAAGATGAAGAGTTAAAACATAAAGCCTGGGATTACCTGTATGAACCTGATCCGAAACCGCTGCTGGATACTCTGCTGCGTCGTTACGTTGAATCTCAGGTTTATCAGGGCGTAGTAGAAAACCTGGCCAGCGAGCAGGCCGCACGTATGGTGGCGATGAAAGCCGCGACCGACAATGGCGGCAGCCTGATTAAAGAGCTGCAGTTGGTATACAACAAAGCTCGTCAGGCCAGCATTACTCAGGAACTCACCGAAATCGTCGGTGGTGCATCCGCGGTATAACCAGGTTAATTCGTAGAGGATTCAAGATGGCTACTGGAAAAATTGTCCAGGTAATCGGCGCCGTGGTTGACGTCGAATTCCCTCAGGATGCCGTACCGCGCGTGTACGATGCTCTTGAGGTTCAGAATGGTAATGAGAGCCTGGTGCTGGAAGTTCAGCAGCAGCTCGGTGGTGGTATTGTGCGTACTATCGCCATGGGTTCTTCCGACGGTCTGCGTCGTGGTCTGGAAGTTAAAGACCTCGAGCACCCGATCGAAGTCCCGGTTGGTAAAGCAACGCTGGGTCGTATCATGAACGTGCTCGGTCAGCCGATCGACATGAAAGGCGACATCGGCGAAGAAGAGCGTTGGGCGATTCACCGCGAAGCGCCTTCCTATGAAGAGCTGTCAAGCTCTCAGGAACTGCTGGAAACCGGTATCAAAGTAATGGACCTGATCTGCCCGTTTGCAAAAGGCGGTAAAGTCGGTCTGTTCGGCGGTGCGGGTGTGGGTAAAACCGTAAACATGATGGAGCTGATCCGTAACATCGCGATCGAGCACTCCGGTTACTCCGTGTTTGCTGGTGTGGGTGAGCGTACTCGTGAGGGTAACGACTTCTACCACGAAATGACCGACTCCAACGTTCTGGATAAAGTATCCCTGGTTTACGGCCAGATGAACGAACCACCAGGAAACCGTCTGCGTGTGGCACTGACCGGCCTGACTATGGCTGAGAAGTTCCGTGACGAAGGTCGTGACGTACTGCTGTTCGTTGATAACATCTACCGTTACACCCTGGCCGGTACTGAAGTATCTGCACTGCTGGGCCGTATGCCATCAGCGGTAGGTTATCAGCCGACTCTGGCGGAAGAGATGGGCGTTCTGCAGGAACGTATCACTTCTACCAAAACCGGTTCTATCACCTCCGTTCAGGCGGTATACGTACCTGCGGATGACTTGACTGACCCATCTCCAGCCACCACCTTTGCTCACTTAGATGCAACCGTGGTACTGAGCCGTCAGATCGCGTCTCTGGGTATCTACCCGGCCGTTGACCCGCTGGACTCTACCAGCCGTCAGCTGGATCCACTGGTTGTTGGTCAGGAACACTACGACACCGCGCGTGGCGTTCAGTCCATCCTGCAGCGTTACCAGGAACTGAAAGACATCATCGCGATCCTGGGTATGGACGAACTGTCTGAAGAAGACAAACTGGTGGTAGCACGTGCGCGTAAGATCCAGCGCTTCCTGTCCCAGCCGTTCTTCGTTGCAGAAGTCTTTACCGGTTCTCCGGGTAAATTCGTATCGCTGAAAGATACCATCCGTGGCTTTAAAGGCATCATGGAAGGCGAATACGATCACCTGCCAGAGCAGGCGTTCTATATGGTTGGCACCATCGATGAAGCTGTCGAGAAAGCCAAAAAACTTTAACGCCTTAATCGGAGGGTGATATGGCAATGACTTACCACCTGGACGTCGTCAGCGCAGAGCAACAAATGTTCTCTGGTCTGGTCGAGAAAATCCAGGTAACGGGCAGTGAAGGTGAACTGGGTATTTTCCCAGGGCACGCCCCGCTGCTCACCGCCATTAAGCCTGGTATGATCCGCATCGTAAAACAGTTCGGTCATGAAGAGTTTATCTATCTGTCTGGCGGCATTCTTGAAGTGCAGCCTGGTAGTGTGACCGTTCTTGCTGATACCGCTATTCGTGGACAGGATCTCGACGAAGCACGAGCTCTGGAAGCGAAGCGTAAAGCAGAAGAGCACATTAAGAGCTCTCATGGCGACGTGGATTACGCACAGGCCTCAGCTGAGCTGGCTAAAGCGATCGCGAAACTTCGCGTTATCGAGTTAACCAAAAAAGCGATGTAACACCGGCTTGAAAAGCACAAAAGCCAGTCTGGATTCCAGACTGGCTTTTTTTATGGCTGCGTTTCAGATTTTATGGAACTGAAAAGGTGTTTTAATATTTTGTGATTTTCGTCACAAAAATATTGATCGGTTAAAAATTGAGGAGTAGACTTCTTTTTGTGATGTGTGTCACATAATTAACTCCAGCAAAATTGGGATACCAACATGAAACTGATCAATAAAGTCATCGCTCTCTTCAGCAACATGAACGTCTCTTTCGGTACGTTCAACCTGTAATCTGCTGTATGCCGAGTGGCGCCACGCTTACCGTTGTGTGATAAGCGAAGCGCCATGTGGCAGCTCTTCCCCGCTGTTATTCACGCTCTTCCCGTCCGCGATAAAATAGTTCGTCTCATCAATATTCCCGACCACAGCATCATCATAGCGACCGCGCTGCGTGCGTATGGATTTATTCCCGCTGAACACACCTTGCGTTGAAGCGTCGCCATACGGGCTCGGACGAAAGATAAAGTTAAAGCGTTGATTGTCCAACGCCACATTGTTCGTCACCACCAGCTTGCCGGGATTGAAGTTGTCGGTAAATCCATCCAGATGATTCCCTTCCGCTTTGCTGTTACGCACCTCATGCGCCACCGGCTGCCCTTCTCCGCCGAGTTTAAAGCCGTTGCTGGTGTTATTGCGGGCGATTGAATTCTCGATCACCACAACGCCGTTTGCGCCATCTTCTATCTTATTAAACAGATCAAAACCGTCGTCGATGTTGTCGTGCGAATAGCAATTTTCCAGACGATTGCCCTCCCCGACACGCATCTTCACTGCAAAACCATCGGCATTGATTTTGCCGGGATCTTCATTGGCGTAGGATTCAGAGTTAATCACCCGGTTATTGCTTGCCCACAGCGCGCGGCCCACGTTATCCGGGGACGATATTTGAATGCCCGTATCGTCGTTACGGTATGCGGTGACATTTTCAATCAGGTTATGGCTGCCCTGTATGCGCAGGCTTTTGTCGGTAATATCCACGCCCTTGATATCCCAGTAGCTGGCATCCACCAGCAGACCGTGAATCACGGCCTTGCCGTCTGCCTGCAATATTTTGCGCCGATCGGCGTTGCCGCTGGCAGACAGTGGAATTTCGCTGCGCGGATAATCCCCGGCTTTAAGGACGATAGTCCCGCCCGGTGCGAGCAGGTCAATTGCTGTGGCTAAATCCAGCGGCGAGGCGAGCGTGCCTTTTCCGTCGGCTTTTCCATCAGGCGCGGCGTGAATTGTCATTTCTGTAAATTCATTCACTTTATCAACGGTAAATTGCTGCTGAATCGCCTCGCCCTGCGCGGGGGTAAAGCTCAGGTTAAAGGTATTATTTTCTGTCAGCGTGGTTGGCAAGGAATACATTTCCCCGGCTTTGACTGCTTTATCATTACCGATCACCACTTCGTTCTGGCGCACACTA
Source organism: Lelliottia jeotgali (assembly GCA_002271215.1). Lineage (NCBI taxonomy): Bacteria > Pseudomonadati > Pseudomonadota > Gammaproteobacteria > Enterobacterales > Enterobacteriaceae > Lelliottia > Lelliottia jeotgali. The sequence goes on from CP018628.1 coordinate 4,583,055, forward strand.
AACACGCCATCGTTATTCGCTCGGGCCTGAACAAGGTACTTATCAGAGGTGCTTTTGCTGGCGGAAGTTAGCTGTACGACAACCGGTAGCGCTTTTGCCTGCCAGGGTTTCGAGGCCGAAGTTTCTGCGACCGAGGTGGTCAGCGAGGCGTCCGTTACGGTGATTTTGGCATTACGCGAGGCGAAAAATCCAACGTAATAGTGGTCTTTATCCTGCACCGAGATCAAGTCCGCACGCGGTACGCTTTGGCTGATCCACTCGTCACTTCCTACGGGAGACCAGGCGGTGATAAAGCCGTCGTTGGTGCGTTGCAGCTTCAGACGAAATTCCGGCGTTTTGCCCAGGTCGATCTCTTCTTTATAGCTCTGCTTTTTGATTGCCGCGCCCGCGTTACCCCAGGGTTGGGAAATCCCTTCGCGGGTGACCGCCTGCATTTTGACTCGCTGATGGTCCTTTTTATCCTGCGTCATAATGGCATTCATTACCAGGTTTGAGGCCGCTGGAAACTCTTCATAACCCTCTTTTAGCGGCTGCTGGCGCGGCACGCCAATGACATCGCGTACCAGAAGTCCGGCCCCTTCCTGCGCGGCGGGTTTTGCGCCATTCTCCGGGCCAAACTGCTCAACTTTGACGGTGGCCAACAATTCGAAATTCTCGCGAGTCGGCAGTTCGGTATAGAAAAAGGTTAACCCGTCGTGAGAATTGGCGATCTTGCCGCCACGACTTTCAATGGTGATGGGTTTTGAGAGATCGGCCACGTCCTGCGGCGTCAGCTTTTTGCCGTCAATGGTGACGTCGTTGACGCCTATTTTTTCCGGCAACACGTTAGACGAAAAGTTAAGATCGGTTGATTGCCCAAAGGCAATCGCTTTCCAGACGTGCTGCCCGGCAGCAGAAACAGCAAAGGAGCTACACATCATTAGGGCCAGAGGTATTTTATAATTCATCTTATTCTCCTGATTGATAATTGAGCGCCATTATCATCAAGATGAAACAGTGTTTCTTTTTTAGGTGTCACAATATTGAATAATTAAAACGCTGTTTTGCTTTGTGCGGATCTTTATTCTTGAGGCGAAAAAATCGCTAACCTGTTGTGAACCCTTGCGACTAGCCTTAAGAAAGCTATTTTCCAGAGAAAAAGTGATTTACTCTGACCGCAAAACTATCCTCAAATAGCGAATATCGCCGGATGTTGAACGTTTTACCAGCGTTCCATTTTATGACGCAAAATATGTAGAATTTTCAACGTCAAAGGGTTTTACTTCTCACTCAAATTACAGTCAGGACGCGTATGTTGAATAATACGATGAGCGTGGTCATCCTTGCCGCTGGCAAAGGTACGCGCATGTATTCCGATCTTCCTAAGGTGCTACACACGCTGGCAGGAAAGCCAATGGTGCAGCATGTCATTGATGCTGCTGGGGAACTTGGCGCAAGCAAGGTCCATCTGGTGTATGGCCACGGCGGAGATTTGCTCAAGCAAACCCTGCGTGATGACAAACTCAACTGGGTCCTTCAGGCAGAACAGCTGGGAACGGGCCATGCGATGCAGCAGGCCGCGCCGTTCTTTGCGGATGACGAAGACATTCTGATGCTCTACGGCGATGTCCCGCTGATCGCGGTAGAAACGCTGACTCGCCTGCGTGAAGCCAAACCGCAGGGTGGAATCGGCTTACTGACCGTAAAACTCGACGATCCCACCGGCTATGGCCGCATCACGCGTGAAAACGGCAAAGTGACCGGCATCGTTGAGCACAAAGATGCCTCAGACGAACAGCGTCAGATTCAGGAAATCAATACGGGTATCCTGATCGCCAACGGCGCGGACATGAAGCGTTGGCTGGCAAAACTGAACAATAACAATGCACAGGGTGAATACTACATCACCGATATCATTGCCCTGGCGCACCACGAAGGGAATGAGATTGTCGCTGTTCATCCCGAGCGTCTGAGCGAAGTTGAGGGCGTGAACAACCGCTTGCAACTTTCCCGTCTGGAACGTGTTTATCAGGCCGAGCAGGCCGAAAAACTGCTGCTGGCGGGCGTGATGCTTCGCGATCCGGCGCGTTTTGACCTGCGCGGGACGCTGGAACATGGGCGCGATGTCGAAATTGACACTAACGTTATTATTGAAGGTCAGGTCACGCTTGGGAATCGCGTCAAAATCGGCACTGGCTGTGTTATCAAAAACAGCGTCATTGGCGATGACTGCGAGATTAGTCCATACAGCGTAGTAGAAGATGCGCACCTGGAAGCGGCCTGCACCATCGGTCCGTTCGCGCGTCTGCGTCCAGGCGCTGAGTTGCTGGAAGGCGCGCACGTTGGCAACTTTGTTGAAATGAAAAAAGCGCGTCTGGGTAAAGGCTCCAAAGCGGGCCATCTGAGCTATCTGGGCGATGCGGAAATCGGCGACAACGTGAATATCGGTGCGGGTACGATCACCTGTAACTACGATGGCGCGAACAAGTTTAAAACCATCATCGGTGACGATGTGTTTGTCGGTTCCGATACCCAGCTGGTGGCTCCGGTGACGATCGGTAAAGGCGTGACCATCGCTGCCGGAACGACCGTGACGCGCGATGTGGCGGATAATGAGCTGGTGCTCAGCCGCGTACCGCAGGTGCACAAGCAAGGCTGGCAGCGCCCGGTGAAGAAAAAGTAACAACAAGGCGGGTGGCGCTTCGCTTACCCGCCCTACAATTTTGTCTGTCGGCGTCGCCGATGGATGTGGGGTGAGGGGATAACATAATCCCCCGCCCAAAGGCAGTACCTAAAAATATAACCCCACTCTCTACAAGGCTCGGGGCGCCCTAAAAAGGCATACTCAAAGGATTTCGCGTTGTGACAAGGCGGCAAACGTGAGAGTCCATGGGAGCTTACTTAAGTAAGTGACCATGGCGAGCACGTGCAGCCAACGCAGTCACAGCGTGAAGGACGAAGAGTAATACAGGTCAGCGACAACGCATGGCATAACGCCATTCTCAGGAAATCTAACTATGTGTGGAATTGTTGGCGCAGTTGCGCAGCGTGATATTGCTGAAATCCTTCTCGAAGGTTTACGTCGTCTGGAATACCGTGGCTACGACTCAGCCGGTCTGGCAGTCGTTGATGCAGAAGGTCATATGACCCGTCTGCGTCGTCTCGGTAAAGTGCAAATGCTGGCGCAAGCAGCGGAAGAAACGCCTCTGCACGGCGGAACAGGCATCGCGCACACCCGCTGGGCGACGCACGGCGAACCTTCAGAAGGCAACGCGCACCCGCATGTGTCTGAACACATTGTGGTGGTGCATAACGGCATTATCGAAAACCACGAACCGCTGCGCGAAGCGTTAAAAGCGCGTGGCTATACCTTTGTCTCTGAAACTGACACCGAAGTTATCGCGCACCTGGTTCACTGGGAGCTTGAGCAGGGCGGTACGCTGCGCGAAGCCGTGTTGCGCGCCATTCCTCAGCTGCGTGGCGCGTACGGTACGGTAATCATGGATTCTCGCGATCCAAGCACCCTGCTGGCGGCACGTTCCGGCAGCCCGATGGTTATCGGCATGGGTATGGGCGAGAACTTCATTGCTTCCGATCAGCTGGCTCTGCTGCCGGTGACGCGTCGCTTTATTTTCCTCGAAGAGGGTGACATCGCGGAAGTGACCCGTCGCAGCGTGACGGTGTTTGATAATTCCGGCGCGCTGGTCAAGCGTCAGGAGATCGAATCCAATCTGCAGTACGATGCGGGCGACAAAGGCGCGTACCGTCATTACATGCAGAAAGAGATCTACGAGCAGCCGAACGCGATAAAGAACACATTGACCGGGCGTATTAACCACGGTGAAGTGGATCTGAGCGAGCTGGGTGACAACGCCAACGAAATGCTGGCGAACGTCGAGCATATCCAGATCGTGGCCTGCGGCACCTCTTACAACTCGGGTATGGTTTCGCGCTACTGGTTTGAAGCGCTGGCGGGCGTGCCGTGCGATGTCGAAATCGCCTCGGAATTCCGCTATCGCAAATCTGCTGTGCGCCGTAACAGCCTGATGATCACCCTTTCCCAGTCCGGCGAAACGGCGGATACCCTGGCGGCGCTGCGTCTGTCAAAAGAGCTGGGCTATCTCGGTTCTCTGGCGATCTGCAACGTCCCAGGCTCTTCGCTGGTGCGTGAATCCGATCTGGCGCTGATGACCAAAGCCGGCACCGAAATCGGCGTGGCGTCGACCAAAGCGTTCACCACTCAGCTGACCGTGCTGTTGATGCTGGTGGCGAAACTGGCGCGTCTGAAAGGCCAGGATGCCTCTATTGAGCACGATATCGTTCACGGGCTGCAGGCGCTGCCGAGCCGTATCGAGCAGATGCTGTCGCAGGACAAACGCATCGAAGCCCTGGCTGAAGATTTCTCTGACAAACATCATGCCTTGTTCCTTGGCCGTGGCGATCAGTACCCTATTGCGCTGGAAGGTGCACTGAAGCTGAAAGAGATCTCTTACATCCATGCGGAAGCCTACGCTGCTGGCGAGCTGAAACACGGCCCGCTGGCGCTGATTGATGCCGACATGCCGGTGATTGTTGTGGCGCCTAACAACGAACTGCTGGAAAAACTGAAATCGAACATCGAAGAAGTCCGCGCCCGTGGCGGCCAGCTGTACGTCTTCGCCGATCAGGATGCCGGGTTTGTCAGCAACGACAACATGCACATCATCGAGATGCCGCACGTCGAAGAAGTTATTGCCCCAATCTTCTACACCGTTCCGCTGCAGCTGCTGGCGTATCACGTCGCGCTGATCAAAGGAACCGACGTCGATCAGCCACGTAACCTGGCGAAATCCGTTACCGTAGAATAATCCCTTCAGGCTCCACTTTCGGGTGGAGCTTTTTTCACCCCCTCCCGTTTTTTTTATTTATGACAATCTGTCATCTTCAGCTACTTTTTTAGTGTCATAGAAATAAAATTTTTCTGAAATCGCACTGTCATATAGTCGGCTAACACGATGATTGTTAATGATAATTTTGCCAATTCTTAAATCAAACTTTCAGTGTCATAAAACTGTCATAATTCGTACATTTATCTGTCACCTGTTTGTCCTACTTTGCTCATCGTAGCCACTCAAACAATGATTTACGAAATCTTGCAGGAGACATTATGAAAGTTATGCGTACCACTGTCGCAACTGTTGTCGCCGCGACCTTATCTCTGAGCGCTTTCTCTGTATTCGCAGAAGCAAGCCTGACTGGCGCTGGTGCAACATTCCCTGCGCCGGTGTATGCCAAATGGGCTGATACTTACCAGAAAGAAACCGGTAACAAGGTTAACTATCAGGGTATCGGCTCCTCCGGTGGCGTGAAACAAATTACCGCGAACACCGTCGATTTCGGCGCATCAGACGCTCCATTGTCTGATGACAAACTGGCGCAGGAAGGTCTGTTCCAGTTCCCAACCGTTATCGGTGGTGTTGTGCTGGCCGTGAATATCCCTGGCCTGAAATCTGGCGAACTGGTGCTGGATGGCAAAACCCTGGGTGATATCTATCTCGGCAAAATCAAAAAATGGGATGACGAAGCCATCACCAAACTGAACCCAGGTGTCAAACTGCCTTCGCAGAACATCGCCGTGGTTCGTCGCGCTGACGGTTCCGGTACCTCCTTCGTCTTCACCAGCTACCTGGCGAAAGTGAACGAAGAGTGGAAATCCAAAATCGGTTCGGGCTCTACCGTGAACTGGCCGACTGGTCTGGGCGGTAAAGGTAACGACGGTATCGCCGCGTTCGTACAGCGTCTGCCTGGCTCAATCGGCTACGTAGAGTACGCTTACGCTAAGCAGAACAACCTGGCTTACACCAAGCTGATCTCTGCCGATGGCAAACCGGTTAGCCCGACTGAAGAGAACTTTGCGAATGCTGCTAAAGGCGCAGACTGGAGCAAAACCTTCGCACAGGATCTGACTAACCAGAAAGGTGACGGCGCGTGGCCAATCACGTCTACCACCTTCATCCTGGTCCACAAAGATCAGAAGAAACCTGAGCAGGGCGCTGAAGTGCTGAAGTTCTTTGACTGGGCGTACAAAAACGGCGGCAAACAGGCTAATGACCTGGATTACGCCAGCCTGCCGGACAGCGTGGTTGAGCAGATTCGTGCTGCATGGAAAACCAACGTGAAAGACAGCAGCGGTAAAGCGCTGTACTAACAGGATATATTTAACGAAGATGGCGGGTGGCGCTACGCTTACCCGCCCTACGGTTTAATCTGTAGGCCCGGTAAGCGTAAGCGCCACCGGGCATAATCGTAAAACGTCTCAAAATAGAAGAGTGATTTATGGCTGCAACCAAGCCTGCTTTTAGCCCTCCGGGGAAACATGGTGACAAAATTTTCAGCGCGCTGGTAAGACTGGCTGCGCTGATTGTGCTATTGCTGCTGGGCGGCATTATCGTTTCACTGATTTTCTCCTCCTGGCCGAGCATCCAGAAATTCGGTTTTGCCTTCCTGTGGACCAAAGAGTGGGACGCGCCAAACGACATCTACGGTGCGCTGGTGCCGATCTACGGCACGCTGATGACCTCGTTCATCGCCCTGCTGATCGCGGTTCCGGTAAGCTTTGGTATCGCCCTGTTCCTGACAGAGCTGGCACCAAACTGGCTGAAGCGCCCTCTGGGTATCGCGATTGAACTGCTGGCGGCGATCCCGAGTATCGTTTACGGCATGTGGGGCTTATTCATCTTTGCGCCACTGTTTGCGACTTACTTCCAGGAACCGGTGGGGAACATTCTTTCCAATATCCCGTTTGTGGGCGCGCTGTTCTCAGGCCCGGCGTTCGGGATTGGTATCCTGGCCGCAGGCGTTATCCTCGCTATCATGATTATTCCGTACATTGCGGCGGTTATGCGCGATGTGTTCGAACAAACTCCGGTGATGATGAAAGAGTCGGCCTACGGCATCGGCTGCACCACCTGGGAAGTTATCTGGCGTATCGTTCTGCCGTTCACCAAAAATGGTGTGATTGGCGGTGTAATGCTCGGCTTAGGTCGCGCGCTGGGTGAAACTATGGCCGTGACCTTTATCATCGGTAACACTTACCAGCTCGACAGCGTCTCGCTGTACATGCCTGGCAACAGCATCACCTCTGCGCTGGCGAATGAGTTCGCTGAAGCGGAATCGGGGCTGCACGTGGCGGCGCTGATGGAGCTGGGTCTGATCCTGTTTGTTATCACCTTCATTGTTCTGGCGATCTCTAAGTTTATGATTATGCGCCTCGCAAAAAGTGAGGGGGCACGCTAATGACAACGCTCGAAATGCAATCCACCGCTCAACTGGCTGAATCTCGTCGCAAAATGCAGGCGCGTCGCCGTATGAAAAACCGTCTGGCGCTGACGCTGTCGATGGCGACTATGGCGTTTGGTCTGTTCTGGCTGGTGTGGATTTTGTTCTCTACCGTGACGCGCGGCATCGACGGTATGTCGATTGCGCTGTTCACCGAAATGACTCCGCCGCCGAATACCGCTGGTGGTGGTCTTGCGAACGCCCTGGCGGGTAGCGGATTACTGATCCTGTGGGCGACCGCAGTCGGTACGCCGCTCGGCATCATGGCGGGGATTTATCTGGCGGAATATGGCCGTAAATCCTGGGTCGCAGAAGTGATTCGTTTCATCAACGACATCCTGCTCTCCGCGCCGTCTATCGTGGTCGGTTTGTTCGTTTACACCATCGTGGTCGCACAGATGGAACACTTCTCCGGCTGGGCGGGCGTGATTGCGCTGGCGCTGCTGCAGGTGCCTATCGTGATTCGTACCACCGAGAACATGCTGAAACTGGTGCCGGACAGCCTGCGTGAAGCGGCTTATGCGCTGGGGACCCCGAAATGGAAGATGATTTCGGCGATCACCCTGAAAGCGTCGGTGTCGGGGATCATGACCGGTATCCTGCTGGCGATTGCCCGTATCGCGGGTGAAACCGCGCCGCTGCTGTTCACCGCGCTCTCCAACCAGTTCTGGAGCACGGACATGATGCAGCCGATCGCTAACCTGCCGGTCACCATCTTTAAATTTGCGATGAGCCCGTTCGCGGAGTGGCAGCAGCTGGCCTGGGCCGGGGTGCTGATTATTACCCTTTGCGTACTGTTGCTGAACATTCTGGCGCGCGTCATTTTCGCGAAGCAGAAACACGGTTAATTTTGACGGCGCGGCACAACGCGGCGCCGAATGAGGAAATGAGTCAATGAGTATGGTTGATACTGCACCGGGTAAGATTAAGGTTCGTGATTTGAACTTCTACTACGGTAAATTCCATGCCCTGAAAAACATCAACCTGGATATCGCCAAAAACCAGGTCACGGCATTTATCGGTCCATCAGGCTGTGGGAAATCCACCCTGCTGCGCACCTTTAACAAGATGTTTGAACTGTATCCTGAGCAGCGCGCGGAAGGCGAGATTCTGCTGGATGGCGACAATATTCTGACCAATACCCAGGACATCGCCCTGTTGCGTGCCAAAGTGGGGATGGTGTTCCAGAAACCGACGCCGTTCCCGATGTCGATCTACGACAACATCGCCTTTGGCGTGCGTCTGTTCGAAAAGCTCTCGCGTGCTGATATGGATGAGCGCGTGCAGTGGGCCTTGACCAAGGCCGCATTATGGAACGAAACCAAAGATAAACTGCACCAGAGCGGATACTCTCTCTCCGGTGGTCAGCAGCAGCGTCTGTGCATTGCGCGCGGTATCGCCATTCGCCCGGAAGTGTTGCTGCTGGATGAGCCGTGCTCGGCCCTCGACCCGATCTCCACCGGTCGTATCGAAGAGCTGATCACCGAGCTGAAACAGGATTACACCGTGGTGATCGTGACCCACAACATGCAGCAGGCTGCGCGTTGTTCCGACCATACGGCGTTTATGTACCTGGGCGAGTTGATTGAGTTTAGTGACACAGATGCTCTGTTCACCAGGCCCGCGAAGAAACAAACCGAAGATTATATTACTGGCCGCTACGGTTGATTTGGAGTGAATCATGGACAATCTCAATCTTAACAAACACATTTCCGGCCAGTTCAACGCAGAGCTGGAAAGTATCCGCACCCAGGTGATGACGATGGGTGGCATGGTCGAGCAGCAGCTTTCTGATGCGATCACCGCCATGCACAACCAGGACAGCGAGCTGGCGAAGCGCGTTGTCGAAGGCGACAAAAACGTCAACATGATGGAAGTGGCGATCGACGAAGCCTGCGTGCGCATCATCGCTAAACGTCAGCCGACGGCGAGCGACCTGCGTCTGGTGATGGCGATCATCAAAACCATCGCTGAGCTGGAACGTATTGGCGACGTGGCGGATAAAATCTGCCGCACCGCGCTTGAGAAATTCTCCCACCAGCACCAGCCGCTGCTGGTCAGCCTGGAATCCCTGGGCCGTCATACGGTGCAGATGCTGCATGATGTGCTGGATGCGTTCGCGCGTATGGATCTGGATGAAGCGGTACGTATTTACCGTGAAGACAAGAAGGTCGACCAGGAATATGAAGGCATCGTGCGTCAGCTGATGACGTACATGATGGAAGATCCACGCACCATTCCAAGCGTGCTGACCGCGCTGTTCTGCGCGCGTTCTATCGAGCGTATCGGCGACCGCTGCCAGAATATTTGTGAATACATCTTCTACTTCGTGAAAGGACAAGATTTCCGTCACGTGGGCGGGGATGAGCTGGATAAGCTGCTGGCGGGTAAAGACCCGAAAGAGTGATCTTATTGGCGGGTGGCGCTTCGCTTACCCGCCCTACGGGACTTGTAGGCCGGATAAGCGCTAGCGCCATCCGGCTTTTTTCATTAACGCGTAATATCCCACCCGCGCGCCTTCCACAGCTCCGGCAACTGCGCCAGATCGGTAAAGGTCGTCACTTTCGGATGGTTGATCGGCTTGTTATGTGGATCGGCGCAGAAGTAAAACACCTCCATCCCCGCATCAATCCCTGACTGCGCGCCTGCGCTGGAATCATCCACCAGAATGCAGTTCTCAACGTTCACGTTCATCGCTTTTGCGGCGTGGAACATCAGGGCCGGATCGGGCTTCCAGCGCTGGATATCGTAGCCGCTGAACAGTTTTTCCGGGAAATGGTGCAACATTTCAAGCTTGCCGAGGGAGTGCTGCATTTTGCTGACCGGGCCGTTAGACACCACGCACATCGGCACCGTCATTGCATCGAGCAGCGCATTCGCTCCGGCAATCACTTCCAGTTCCGAGTCGAAAAGGCGTGCGACCTCGGCGCGGTAAACCGGTTCTAAGTCGGCTTTCGCCAGACTGACGCCGTGCTCAGCGTTGATAATGTCGATGATCTCGTACAGTTTGACGCCCTTGAAGCGTTTAAATGTCTCTTCGAGATCGAGCGTAATGCCAAATTCCTGGAACATGCTGACATACGCGCGGGAACAAATGACCTCACTGTCGACCAGCGTACCGTCGCAGTCGAAAAATACCGCTTCAATTCCGGACATGCCTTTCCCTTTTAACAAGTTTAACGTTTACGTAATGCAGTTTTGCGAGACGCAATCGTTGCCGTATAAGCAAAATCAATGAAAAAAAGTATCTCGCAAACGCGCCTATTGTCGCATTTTGGTATAGGATAGCGACGGATTTTTCCCTCCTTGTTCGGAAACTGATGATGAGCCAACAACACACTACCCAGACATCTGGTCAGGGTCTGCTTGAGCGCGTGTTTAAACTGCGCGAGCACGGCACAACGGCACGCACCGAAGTGATCGCCGGATTTACCACCTTCCTGACGATGGTTTATATCGTTTTTGTTAACCCGCAAATTCTGGGCGTTGCTGGCATGGATACCAGCGCCGTCTTCGTTACCACCTGTCTGATCGCCGCTCTCGGCAGCATCCTGATGGGCGTGTTCGCCAACCTTCCGGTTGCTCTGGCACCGGCAATGGGTCTGAACGCCTTCTTCGCCTTCGTGGTTGTGCAGGCGATGGGCCTGCCGTGGCAAGTGGGAATGGGCGCTATCTTCTGGGGCGCTGTCGGCCTGCTGCTGCTGACCATTTTCCGCGTGCGTTACTGGATGATTGCCAATATCCCGGTGAGCCTGCGCGTGGGTATCACCAGCGGTATCGGTCTGTTCATCGGCATGATGGGTCTGAAAAACGCCGGTGTCATCGTCCCTAACCAGGATACCCTGGTGAGCATCGGTAATCTGACCTCTCACAGCGTACTGCTGGGCGTGCTGGGCTTCTTTATCATTGCGATTCTGGCCTCGCGTAATATTCACGCTGCAGTTCTGGTGTCTATTATTGTGACCACCCTGTTGGGCTGGATGCTGGGCGACGTGCATTACAACGGCATTGTCTCTGCACCACCGAGTGTGACCACCGTGATTGGCCATGTTGATCTGGCTGGCTCCTTTAACCTCGGCCTGGCGGGTGTGATTTTCTCCTTCATGCTGGTAAACCTATTCGACTCCTCAGGTACCCTTATCGGCGTGACCGATAAAGCCGGTCTGGCGGATGAGAAAGGTAAATTCCCGCGCATGAAGCAGGCGCTGTATGTGGACAGCATCTCGTCGGTAGCGGGTTCTTTCATCGGCACCTCTTCTGTTACGGCGTACATCGAGTCCTCTTCCGGCGTCTCCGTCGGTGGCCGTACTGGTCTGACTGCTGTCGTCGTTGGCCTGCTGTTCTTGCTGGTGATTTTCCTCTCTCCGCTGGCGGGGATGGTTCCACCGTACGCCGCCGCAGGCGCACTGATCTACGTCGGCGTGCTGATGACGTCGAGCCTGTCGCGTGTGAAGTGGGAAGATTTAACTGAAGCAGTTCCGGCGTTTGTGACTGCCGTGATGATGCCGTTTAGCTTCTCGATCACCGAAGGTATCGCCCTGGGCTTTATCTCCTACTGTGTGATGAAAATCGGTACCGGTCGTTTCCGCGAACTGAGCCCATGCGTTATCGTGGTGGCGCTGCTGTTCGTGCTGAAGATTGTGTTTATCGACGCACACTAAGGTGCGGTTTGTGGTGTCAGGTGGCGCTTCGCTTACCTGACCTACAGAAGAGTGTAGGCCCGGTAAGCGTTAGCGCCACCGGGCTTTTTATTAGGCTTTAACCCGCTGAATATACTCGCCAAACGCGGTCAACTGACCGGTCAGATGATCCAGCGTGCTTTGATCTACCACTTCACCCGTCTGCGTATCAACTTTGTTCTGAATCACGCCGCCCATAAACTCCGGCTTGTTCATCACCATCGCATCCAGGAACACCAGAATCTGACGCAGATGATACTGGCAGCGTGCGCCACCAATTGCGCCCATCGAACTTGTCTGAATTAGCACCGGCTTGCCGGAAAGTGGCTGCTCCGGCAAGCGGGAAAGCCAATCGATCGCATTCTTCAGCCCACCCGGTACCGAGTAGTTATATTCAGGCGTGACAATCACGACGCCATCGGCCTGACGAATCTGCTCTGCAAGCGCTTCCACGCTTTGCGGAAAACCCTCTTCCTGCTGAACATCGGCGTCGTACAGCGGAATATCACCGATTGATGGCAGCGCGGAGACAACCATTCCAGCGGGGGCCAGTTTTGGCAGCGTGCGGGCAACCATCCCGTTAAATGAACCTTTGCGCAGGCTTCCCAGTAACGTAACAACTTTCAACGTATCAGACATGATTACTCCTTTTTCATCATGATGGCCCATGAGCGGGTCAGTTAAAGGTAAGAGCTTTTTCTGCCGGTAAACTGGTTAATCTCATCAGACGTGCGGCGGGTTCGTTAGCACGCGCGGGAACATCAGGAAGGCTACGCCATCCGTCGCGGCTGTCAAATTCCCAGATTTTCAGGCGCTCGATTGCTGGGGTGACGGCAATTGACCAAATAAGCACGTCTTCGGCGTCGCTGAGCGCTTCAACGCGCGCCGCTTTGGTCGCCCGCAGGCGGCCTGAGCCGGGTAATAGCTGTAACAGTCTGGCATCGTCCACCGCGCAGCCTGAGAGCTTTTGAATACTTTGACGTAGGGTAATGAGCTGAGCTTTAGCTTCGTTGGGATCGTTTTGATTACGCACCCACAGATTTTCATTGCTCGATAACGGATAAGCGTCGTGGGCGTTGGGTCCGTGGAAGCCGCGAGTGGCGCGCTGGAGTTCCATATCCAGTCCGCAATCGCCTTCGGTTGTGAGTGCCACGCCAACGATATTCCCCGTATAGGCGATGGAAAAACGCGGCAGTTCAGGATCGGCAAAAACCGGGCGGCCTTCGGGCTGGGTGATCATCTCCGGAAGCTCGCTCGTGCCGTACAGCATGAATAACAGCTCAGCGAGTAACGCCCGTGAAGCCAGAAATCGCGAGCGTCGGTGCTCCGGGAGCTTGCGTGCTTCTTCGTGACAGGATGAGGAGAGTCTGACTGACACCAGGCGTCCTTCGGTCAGAAGTCCTCTTGCAAAATGCGTTGCCATTTTTCGCTCCATGATAATGGTCAGTGACAGGTTAAACGGTTACATGATTATCGCTTAACTTCGCATCTGTTTTAATCGGTAAATCCCGTTATGAGAAGCCTGGGGACCGAACTTTACATTTTTAGAGGGAAAAATCGGATCTCTGACGCAGAGAATCGCAGTACAACGCCTTAATCGTCTCTTTCAGCCAGATAATTTTCGGGTTGTGGCTGTTCCGTTTATGCCAGATCAGCGTAAAGGGAACATTGAGTTTTTCGGCGAGCGCTTCGTCGATCGGTATCGGACGACTGACCAGCTTGCGCTGGTGGAGCTGATTATAGTGATGGCAATAGTGAGGCGCGGTGGCGATATAGTTATGGCCAGGCTGCGCCGCCATAAACATCGACTGCTCAAAGCCTGGCAGGCTCAGGGCAATGTTGCGCTCGCGGCCCATCTCTCTCAGCACCTCGTCCAGCGCCCATGTGTCGCTGCGTTCCCAGAAGATGCTGATGTGGGGATAGCGCAAAAAGGTGTCGAGATTCCACTCTTCCTGAAGCGCCGGATGATCCTTGCGCAGATAGACACAAGGTCTGTCGCTGAACAGGATTTCGTGGTCGATAAACCACGGCAGAAGCTTTAGCAATTCGCGCGAGCGCGGATGCGTTTCACGCCCGGTAAAGCCGAGATCGACCTCGCCGCGTGTAATGGCATCCAGCGAGTCGTAATCCCAGTGCCGCATCCGCACGGTCGCCTGCGGGTAGCGCTGATTCACCTGCTCAAGCAGGGCATTAAAACGGATCAGCATTAGCGGTGTTTCCGCTGCCATTTCGAATTTCAGTCCGCTCGGCGAATCGTGATGGGGCTTGTCGAGGATCTGATTGCCGATTTGCATCCAGTCCGTCAGATCTTGCTCAAGGCTCACCGTCAGCGGTGTCGGCAGCAGGCCCAGCGGCGTTTTCACAAACAGCGGATCGTCAAACCAGTCGCGCAGTTTCGCCAGCGATTTACTCACCGCTGACGGCGTGACGTTCATGCGTTTTGCGGCTTTGGTGACGCTGCGTTCCTGCAGCAACAGCTGCAGGCACAGTAACAGGTTAAGGTCGAGGCTGCTGATGGGCTTCTTCATAGTGCGCTGCGGGCTGTATCGCCATGATTAACAGGATGCAGACCATGCTACAGCCAATCAGTATCCCGATCAGCATATTCAGCGCATTAAGACCGATCACCGCCGCCAGCCAAATCCACAGAGACGAGCCGCATACCTGAGCAATGCCCAGCGCCGAGCTGGCGACACCGGCGCGCAGTGAGAACGGCCCCAGGGCCTGGCTCATCGCCACGCCAAAACCTACCGAGAATCCCGCGCAAATCAGGGTGATACCCGCCAGCATTATGGCGTGCGAACTCGCTGTCGCCAGCACTATGCCAGCAATCAGGAACAGGATTTGCGAGGTCATCATTAGCGTGCGCTGGCTGAAAACGTTCAGGGCAAACGGCGTTGAGAACGACACCGCCATGCTCACCATTGCGGTCAACGCCATCACCGTAGAGTACTCCCCGCGATCAAAGCCCATTGTTTCCATCAATAAGACTGGGGAAACGTTTACATAGGTAAGAATGACGACCACGCTCAATGTGGTAATCAGCAGACGGCTGATAAAAAAGCGGTTCAGGAGCTTTTCTGTGGGCTGAATTGTCGCGGTATTGCCTGCATTATGCGAGCCAGGATGTGTCTCTTTTAGCACGGTGATGGAAAGGATAAAGACCAACAGGCCCATCACCGCCATCGTCCAGAACAGGCTCTGCCACGGCAGTTTGAGCATAATCAGATAACCGATCACCGGAGCCAGCACCGGGATGATACAAGTGATGCCGTTGAGCATGGAGAGCACTTTCGCGCGGCGCTGAGCGCTGAGGGTATCGCGCAGAATGGCAAACGCCACCACGTAACAGCCACCCGCGCCAATGCCCTGGATGAAGCGTCCTGTCAGGAACAGCGTACTGTCCTGCGCCATAGAACACAGCACAGAGGCCAGGGCGAAGATCACTGCACCGGTAATCGCCACTGGCTGTCTTCCGGCTTTGTCAGCCACTTTACCGGCAAACACCATCGACGATGCCATACCCGCCAGATAAGCGGAAAACGCAATGTGTAGCTGTGCCTCGCTGGCATTCAGATCGCGCGCGATGTGCGGCAAACCGACCAGATACATATCAATGCCCGATGGATAAAGCAGAACCAGTGCAAAACTACAGAACAGAAAACGCGCCATAAACCCCCCATGAATGCAGGCTGGAAGCATAGAGGGAGAATGGGGAAGAAGCGAGTTGCCATTTGGACAATAGTGATTTCCTGTGAGGAAATCACTATTCGGTAGAAGCGGAGTTATTTCCCGATACAGAAGCTCGAGAAAATGCGGCCCAGCAAATCGTCGGAGGTAAATTCGCCGGTGATTTCGCTCAGGCTTTGCTGCGCCAGACGCAGTTCCTCCGCCAGTAATTCACCGGCCCAGGCACCAAGCAGCTGCGCTTTGCCCTGATCGAGGTGATTCGCGGCCTGTTCCAGCGCCTGCAGATGGCGACGGCGTGCCAGGAAGCCGCCTTCCATGCTCGTATCAAAGCCCATGCTCTGTTTGAGATGGTTACGCAGGTCATCCACGCCTTCGCCGGTACGTGCCGACAGACGGATGAGTGAGTGACCGTTCACATCGCTCAGGCCCAGCGTTTCGCCTGTTTTATCGGCTTTGTTACGCACCACAGTGATCGGCAGTTTAGCGGGCAGACGAGCGATAAAGTCCGGCCAGATTTCTGCGGGATCGACCGCGTCGGTGGTGGTGCCGTCGACCATAAACAGCACGCGGTCGGCCTGCTCGATCTCCTGCCACGCGCGTTCGATACCGATGCGTTCGACTTCGTCGCTGGCGTCGCGTAGACCGGCGGTGTCGATGATGTGCAGCGGCATTCCGTCGATGTGAATGTGTTCACGCAGCACGTCGCGGGTAGTCCCGGCGATATCGGTCACGATCGCCGCTTCGCGGCCTGCGAGGGCGTTCAGCAGACTCGATTTCCCGGCGTTTGGACGACCGGCGATAACTACCTTCATCCCTTCGCGCAGCAGGCTACCCTGGCGCGCTTCGGCGCGCACGGCGTCGAGATCGGACATCACGCTGTTGAGCTGCGCTTCGATTTTGCCATCAGAGAGGAAGTCGATCTCTTCATCAGGGAAGTCGATAGCTGCTTCGACGTAGATGCGCAGGTGAGTGAGTGCTTCCACAAGATGATTCACGCGCGCGGAAAATGCACCCTGCAGTGAGTTCAGGGCAGATCGCGCCGCCTGTTCGGAGCTGGCATCGATCAGGTCGGCGATGGCTTCAGCTTGCGCCAGGTCGAGCTTGTCGTTGAGGAATGCACGCTCGGAGAACTCGCCCGGCTTCGCAATGCGCAGCCCCGGCAAGGTTAAAATACGTTTTAACAGCAGATCAAGAATAACCGGGCCGCCGTGGCCCTGTAGTTCAAGCACGTCTTCGCCGGTAAAGGAGTTCGGGCCAGGGAACCAGAGCGCGATGCCCTGATCCAGCGCGGTGCCGTCTGCATCTTTAAACGGCAGATAGTCGGCGTAGCGCGGCTTTGGCAGTTTGCCCAGCACGGCTTCTGCCACCTCGCGCGCCTTGAGGCCGGAGATACGCAGAATGCCTACACCACCGCGTCCCGGTGGGGTTGCCTGGGCGACGATAGTGTCGTTATGGCTCATGGAATGTCTCTTTTTAAAATGTAAAAAGGCGGTCAGATGACCGCCCTTTTTTTACTGTTCCTTCCGCCGGGTGGCGCTTCGCTTACCCGGCTTCAACCGAATCAGGATTTTTTCTTTTCGCGGCTATGCAGGCCACGTTTTTCCAGACCGCGGTAGATCAGCTGCTGCTGGATGATGGTCACCAGGTTGCTGACGATATAGTACAGCACCAGACCTGACGGGAACCACAGGAAGAACACGGTGAAGATGACCGGCATGAAGGTCATGATCTTCTGCTGCATCGGGTCGGTCACGGTGGTCGGAGACATCTTCTGAATGAAGAACATCGTCACGCCCATCAGGATCGGCAGGATGTAGTACGGGTCCTGTGCAGACAAGTCATGGATCCACAGAGCGAATGGCGCGTGGCGCAGCTCAACGGAACCCATCAGCATGTAGTACAGCGCAAGGAAGATTGGCATCTGAATCAGCAGTGGGAAGCAACCACCCAGTGGGTTCACTTTCTCTGCTTTATACAGGGCCATCATTTCCTGGCTCTGACGCTGTTTATCATCGCCCAGACGCTCACGCATCGCTGCAATTTTTGGCTGCAGCATACGCATCTTCGCCATGGAGGTGTACTGCGCTTTGGTCAGCGGGTACATGATGCCACGAACGATGAAGGTGATAACGATGATAGAGAAGCCCCAGTTACCCAGGAAGCTGTGGATAAACTTCAGCAGCTTGAACAGCGGCTGAGAGATGAACCACAACCAACCGTAATCTACGGTCAGATCCAGGTGCGGTGCCACAGCAGCCATTTTGTCCTGAATTTCAGGACCGACCCACAGGGTGCTGGCTAGCTGAGCGTTTTGACCAGGCTGTACCAGAACCGGCTGGGATTTATAGCCGATGGCGGCAATGCCATTACCCAGATTCGCGGTATAGAAGTTGTTGGTACCGTTATTATTCGGCACCCACGCTGTTGCGAAATACTGTTGCAACATCGCAACCCAACCGCCTTTAGCACTGACGTTCAGGTTTTCGTTATCCGCGATGGTATCGAATTTGTATTTTTCGTACTTAGCATCTGGCGTGGAGTACGCCGCGCCACGGAAGGTGTGCAGCGCAAAGTTGCTGCTTCCGGTGTCGCGATGCGTCGGCAGATTGATGGACTGTTTCAGCTGGCCAAACGTTGAAACTTCCAGTGGTTTCTCACCGGCGTTCTGTACGTTGTAGCCCACATTCACCGCATACTCACCGCGTTTCAGGGTGAAGGTTTTGGTGAAGGTGTTGCCCGCAGAGTCAGTGTAAGTCATCGGGATCGCGAGTTCGTTCTGGCCATCAGCCAGTACAAAGGTGTCACTCTCGACGTTATACAGTGGGCGAGCGCCATTAGCCGGGTTATCCGGGCCATCACGACCGGTCAGGCCGCTCTGAGCCTGATACAGGAACTCAGGCGTCGTTTCCAGTAACTGGAACGGCTCGTTTGACTTCAGCTCTTTCGGGTAAGTCAGCAGCAGTGCTTGCTCAATATCGCCACCACGGGTGTTGATAGTCAGCTCCAGCACATCGGTTTTCACCGTAATCTGCTTCCCTTGGCCACTGGCCGGTACGCCCTGGTCGGCGGCGCTACCCGCTGCGGTGGTCGTTGTCTGCGTGGTCTGTTGCGGCTGGGGTTGAGGATTTTTATCCTGCTCCCATGCCTGCCAGATCATGAAAGACACGAACAACAAAGCGATGACTAAAAGATTGCGTTGCGAATCCATCGTTAGTGTTCTCTGGTATCAAATGGTCCGGGTGGGACGGGGTCGTCACCACCAGGGTGTAAAGGGTGGCATTTTAATACGCGTTTCACCGTCAACCAACTGCCTTTTATCATTCCAAACCTGCGCAATGCCTCAATTCCGTAGCTGGAACAGGTTGGAGTGAAACGACAATGCGGCCCGAGCAGCGGACTGATCAGGCGCTGATAGACCCGAATACAGGCTATCAGGACCCTTGAGCCAGGCGACAATGGCGGCGCCATAGTTTTTCCAACGCTTCCGAGAGAGCACGGTTATCGAGGTCGGCAACCCCTTTTTTAGCCACCACCACGAAATCCATTGAAGGCAGTTCATGTTGACGTAAACGGAAGCTTTCACGCGTCAGACGTTTAATCCGATTGCGTTCATGCGCACGCTTAACGTTTTTCTTGGCGACAGTTAGACCGATGCGGGGATGCCCCAGCGAATTTTGGCGGCCGAGGATGGTGATTTGCGGCGTGCCAGCCCGTTGTGGCTGCTGGAAGACGAAAGTGAAATGAGTGGGAGTTAACAAACGTAACTCCCTGGGAAATGCTAGCTTAACCACCAGGGGTTAGCTTTATTACTTGGAAACGGTCAGACGAGAACGGCCTTTAGCACGACGACGTGCCAGAACCTGACGACCATTTTTATTAGCCATACGAGCACGGAAGCCGTGAGAACGGTTGCGCTTCAGTACAGACGGTTGAAAAGTGCGTTTCATGGCGATTTCTACCTAAACTTGAATAAATTCACTGACTTGCGCGTATACCCGAACGATTATCGAACGACTAACGCCTCAGCGAGGGTGATTAAAGAGGCCGGATTGTAATAATTGTACACTCCGGAGTCAATTCTCTTTCCTTATTTCCCGCGTATTTCCGCACGTTTTTGCGTGGAAAATGAGCAGCGTTCTGCGCGGAAGTCGAGCGTCACGCGCAGGGGGGAGGATTATACGACCTCCCAACCAAAGCGCAAGGATCGTCCAGGATCTTCATTAGATCATTTAAGCAAAAAATTGTCTGTGCTCATTAATTTTTCCAATATGCGGGCTAAATCGTGGGGCACTCCCTTCAGGATCGATTACACTTACCCGGTTTCGGATCTTCCTGTGGATAAATCGGGAAGAATCTGTGAGAAACAGAAGATCTCTGACGCAGTTTAGGCTATGATCCGCGGTCCTGATCGGGATCCAAAGGGGTCTGGTCAGATAAAATTGCAGATAGCAATTCGCACGTCACCCTTTGCACAGGGTCTTGTCGACGTGTGCCAACAATCACGAATATTCAGTATCTTTCTTTTATTGTTCGAGTGGAGTCCGCCGTGTCACTTTCGCTTTGGCAGCAGTGTCTTGCCCGATTGCAGGATGAGTTACCAGCCACAGAATTCAGT